>NZ_RAWR01000243.1:0-15456 GCF_003986945.1 Corallococcus sp. AB018
GAGTGGTGCCGGGCGAAGGGGTGGGCACGGTGCCCGGGGACAGGTTGCCGGGCGAGGGAGCCGCGGTCCCCGGCGCCCCCGTTCCAGGAGCATTCGAGGGGGCTGTCGTGGGCGAGATCTGCGCGCCCGCCACGCCACCGGTGAGCATCATTGCCACTGCGACGACCCTGCCGACTTCTCTGCCCATGCTGTGGTCCGCCTCGTGTGCCGCCGGGCATATCCGGAAGCCCGCGACGGCGCAGCATTTCTGTGCACCTTCCCGGGGGTCCGGATGTCGGCTTCCCTCCAGTCGGCTCGCGCGGGAAGGCGCGTAGAGGGCGTGACAGTCGCGGACATTCCGTTCAGACAGTGCTTGGTGGGCGCGGACAAGGACCGCAGAATCCCGCGCCAGTTTCGACGCCTTCCTTCAAGGAAAACCCATGGCCTACACCGACCGCGTCAAGCAGATCCTCTCCTGGTATCCCTCCGACAATCCCGGCACGTTGACGAACCTGGCGCGCCTGCTGAACCACGGCACGCTCGCGGGCACGGGCAAGCTGGTCATCCTGCCGGTGGATCAGGGCTTCGAGCACGGCCCCGCGCGCTCCTTCGGTCCCAACCCCGCCGGGTATGATCCGGACTACCACGCGCAGCTGGCCATCGACTCCGGCTGCAACGCGTACGCGGCGCCGCTGGGCTTCCTGGAGGCCATCGCGGGCAAGCTGGCCGGTGAGATTCCCCTCATCCTGAAGGTGAACAACTCCGACTCGCTGGCCAAGACGGCCGCGCCCATGTCCGCGGTGACGTCGTCCGTGAAGGACGCGGTGCGCCTGGGCTGCGCGGCGGTGGGCTACACCATCTACCCGGGCTCCGCGGCCCGCAACGAGCAGTACGAAGACCTGCGCGACATCATCGCGGAGGCCAAGTCCTACGGCCTGCCCACGGTGCTCTGGGCCTACCCGCGCGGCGCCCTGAGCAAGGAGGGCGAGACGGCCATCGACGTGGTGGCGTACGCGGCGCAGATCAGCGCGCAGATGGGCGCGCACATCATCAAGGTGAAGCCGCCCACGGACTTCCTGGAGCAGGCGGAGGCGAAGAAGGCCTTCGAGAAGGCGAACATCTCCACCAAGACGCTCGCGGACCGCGTGCGCGAGGTGGTGCGCTCCGCGTTCAACGGCAAGCGCATCGTCATCTTCTCCGGCGGCGAGGCGAAGGAGACGTCCGCCCTCATGGAGGACATCAAGCAGATCCACCAGGGCGGCGGCTTCGGCTCCATCATGGGCCGCAACGCCTTCCAGCGTCCCCACGGCGAGTCGCTCAAGCTGCTCAAGGACGTGATGAACGTCTTCGCGGGCAAGTAGTCCCCGCGCACGGTCATGCGTGGCGCCCTTCCCGGCCTGGCACTTCGCGGGATGGGCGCCAGGCTTACGGGACCGTTTCGCCGTGAACGCTGGCGGGCTGGCAGGCGCTGGAGCGGCCGGCCTCCACGTTCCTCCCCTGGCCCCACAGAGGGGCTTCGATTACGCAACGGGGATGAGCCACGGTTCCAGGACGTCCGGTGGGCACGGTGCGAACGCACCCGCGCCCCGGCCGGACGACGCCGACCGCGCGGCGGCCCGGGAGGTGCTCGCCGGAGGTGGCGAGATGGGCGCCCTGATGCGCTCCATGGACTGGTCCAAGACCCCGCTGGGTCCGGTGTCCTCCTGGCCGCAGTCCCTGCGCACCATCGCCAGCGTCTGCCTGAACTCGGGCTTCCCCATGATGGTGTTCTGGGGGCCGGACGCGGTGAAGCTCTACAACGACGCCTACCTGCCCATCCTGGGCAACAAGCACCCCTTCGCCATGGGGCGGCCCGGGCGCGAGGTCTGGACGGAGATCTGGGACGAGATTGGTCCGTGGGTCGAGCAGGTCCGCCGCGAGGGCCGCGCCATCATGGCGGAGAACCAGTGCCTCTTCATGGAGCGCAACGGCTTCCTGGAGGAGACCTACTTCACCTTCGCCTACAGCCCCGTCCGCGACGAATCCGGGGCCATCAACGGCGTGCTCGACACGGTGGTGGAGACCACCAGCCAGGTGCTGGACGCGCGCCGCCTCCGGACACTGCAGGAGGTGGCTTCACGCGCGGGCGGAAGCCTCAAGGTCCACGACGCCTCCACGCGTGGCCTGGAGGCGCTCGCCACCAACCCCGCGGACCTGCCGTTCGCGCTGCTCTACCGCGTGGACGCGGACGGCGCCCGGGCGCGGCTGGAGGGGCGCATGGGCCTGGAGGCGGACGGCGCCTTCTGCCCCAAGGAGGTGGGCCTGGAGCCGGGCGCGGCCTCCCCCTGGCCGCTGGCCCAGGTGATCCGCTCCGGGCAGGCCGAGCGGGTCCAGGGACTCGCGGCCCGCTTCGGTCCCCTCCCCCTGCGGGACGGCGTGCCACAGCCGGGCTCCGCGCTCGTCCTGCCCATGGCCCGCCCCGGCGAGTCGAATCCCACGGGCGTGCTCGTGCTGGGCATGTCCCCGCGGGTGCCCGCGGATGCGTCGTACCAGTCGTTCCTGGAGCTCGTCGCCGGGAGCCTGGGCGCCGCCATCGCCGGGGCCCGCGCGCATGAGGACGCCCGGCGGCAGGCGGAGGCCCTGGAGGAGCTGGACCGGGCGAAGACGGCCTTCTTCTCCAACGTCAGCCACGAGTTCCGCACGCCGCTGACGTTGATGTTGGGGCCGCTGGGGGACGTGCTCGCGGACGGGGAGCGCCCGCTACAGCCCGCGCACCGCGAGCGGCTGGCGCTCGTCCAGCGCAACAGCCAGCGGTTGCTCAAGCTGGTGAACAGCCTGCTCGACTTCAGCCGCCTGGAGGCGGGCCGCATGCGGGCCACCTTCGAGCCCACGGACCTGGGGCCGCTCACCGCGGGGCTCGCGAGCGCGTTCGACTCGCTGGCGAAGAAGGCGGAGCTGGGGCTCCAGGTGGACTGCCCTCCCCTGTCCACCCCCGTCTGGGTGGACCGCGATCTCTGGGAGAAGGTCGTCCTCAACCTCCTCTCCAACGCCTTCAAGTTCACCTTCCACGGCGCCCTCACCGTCCGGCTCCGCGAGCAGGAAGGCCGGGTGGAGCTGTCCATCAGCGACACGGGCACGGGCATCCCCGCGCACGAGCTGCCCCGCGTCTTCGACCGCTTCCACCGGGTGGAGGGCGCGCGGGGCCGAAGCCATGAAGGCAGCGGCATCGGGCTGGCGCTCGTGCGGGAGCTGGTGGAGCTGCACGGCGGCCGCGTCGCCGTGGAGAGCACGCTGGGCCGGGGCAGCACCTTCACCGTGTCCCTGCCCACCGGCACGGCGCACCTGCCGCCCGAGCAGCTGAGGCATTCCTCGCGGGAAGCCGTCCGGGCCCCGAATCCGGAGGTCTTCGTTCAGGAGGCGGCGCAGTGGCTGTCGGACGCGGAGGAAGCGCCCGCTCCCGTGCCCGTCCCGGAGGCGCCCCCGGGAGTCGTGCGGGGGCACGTGCTCGTGGCGGACGACAACGCGGACATGCGCGACTACGTGCGGCGGTCGCTGGAGGGCCGCTTCACGGTGGAGTCGGTGGCGGACGGCGCCTCCGCCCTGGCCGCGGTGCGGGCGCATCCACCAGACGTGGTGCTGTCGGACGTGATGATGCCGGAGCTGGACGGCTTCGGGCTCATGCGCGCGCTGAAGTCGGATCCGCGCACGGCGCACGTCCCCGTCATCCTCCTGTCCGCGCGCGCGGGCGAAGAGGCGAAGGTGGAGGGCCTCACCGCCGGCGCGGACGACTACCTGGTGAAGCCCTTCGGCGTGCGCGAGCTGGTGGCCCGCCTGGAGGGAACGGTGAACGCCGCGCGGGCCCGCGCCCAACGCGAGGAGCTGCTCCAGGCGCTCAAGCTGTCGGAGACGCGCTACCGGCTGGCCACCCGGGCCACGAAGGACGCCGTCTGGGACCTGGACCTGAGTACCCAGCAGCTCACCTGGAGCGAGGGCGTCCACACGCTCTTCGGCTACCCGCTCGACGCGGTGCCCCCCGAGCTGGACTGGTGGACGGACGCCGTCCATCCGGAGGACCGCGCGCAGGCCGTCGAAAGCCTGCACGCCCTCGCGGACGCGCCCGAAGGCAGCGACTGGCGCGCCGAGTACCGCTTCCGCAAGGCGGATGGCACCTATGCCCAGGTGGAGGACCGTGGCTGGGTGGTGCGCGACGAGGCCGGGACCGCCATCCGCATGGTGGGCGCCATGCAGGACGTCACCCTGCGCAAGGCCGCGGAGGACGCCCTGCGCCGCAGCGAGGAGGAGTTCCGCACGCTCGCGGAGGCGCTGCCGGAGGCCGTCTTCGTCACCGCCCCGGATGGCTCGGTCATCTACGTGAACGGCGTGCTGACGGAGGAGACCGGCGTGAGCGCGGAGACGCTGTTGGACCGGGGTTACCGGCACGTCATCCATCCCGACGACCTTGCCTCCAGCGCCCAGGCCTGGGGGGAGGCCCTGCTGCGCGGCGACCGCTTCCAGTCCGAGCACCGGGTGCGCTACCGGGACGGCCTGTACCGCTGGCACCTGGTGCGCGCCCTGTCCGTGAGGGACGCGGAGGGCCGGATCACCAAGTGGGTGGGCACCTCCATGGACGTCCACGAGCTGCGCCAGGCCCAGGCCCAGCAGCAGCAGCGCGCGGACTTCGAACAGCAGCTCATCGGCATCGTCAGCCACGACCTGCGCAACCCCGTGAGCGCCATCCTCCTGGGCGCCGCCAGCCTGATGCGCCGCGAGGAGCTGGACGAGCGCAGCACCAAGGCCGTCAGCCGGATCCAGTCCGCCGCCGAGCGGGCCCACCGGATGATCCGCGACCTGCTCGACTTCACCCAGGCGCGCCTGGGCGGCGGGCTGCACATCCAGCGGCGCGCGTCGGACCTGCACGAAATCGTGGACGGCGTGCTGGAGGAGATTGAAGCCACGCACCCGGACCGGGAGATCCGCCGGCGCCGGAGCGGCAGCGGCCTGGGCGCGTGGGATCCGGACCGGCTGGGGCAGCTGGCCCAGAACCTGGTGACCAACGCGCTGAAGTACAGCCCCCGGGACACCGCCATCCGGGTGGAGACCCACGGCACGGCCGACACCGTGACGCTGTCCATCCACAACGCGGGGGCCCCCATCTCCCCGGAGCAAATGGGCCGCCTCTTCCAGCCGCTGCAGCGCCCCAGCGGCGAGGTGGACCACAGCAGCCGGAGCATCGGCCTGGGGCTCTACATCGTGAAGAAGCTGGTGGAGGCCCACGGGGGCATCATCACCGTGGAGTCCACCGCCGAGGCGGGGACCACCTTCACCGTGCGGCTGCCCCGCGACGTCCCGGCGAACCCGTAGCGAAGGCGCCGGGGTGTGGCCCCTGCGGGATGCGGCCCCCAGCGGAGGCCCCAAAAGCGAAAGGCCCGCGAGATTTCTCTCGCGGGCCTCTCTCAATTCAGTGTGGAGCTAACCGGGATCGAACCGGTGACCTCTTGAATGCCATTCAAGCGCTCTCCCAGCTGAGCTATAGCCCCGTCTCTTCTACTGCGTGCTGCCCGTTCCGCCGTGGGGGGCGGTCCGTGCCGTGAGGCGGCGCGACTTCTACGGCTTCTTCGTTCCGGACGCCACAACTTTTTGCGGCTTCGCGACGGTTTTTACCTTCAAACGATCCGCCACCTCTTCTCCTTCCCGAAGCAGGTCGGTGAGGGACGCGGCGTGGTCCGCCGCCGCCTTCTCCGCCGCCGCGATGTTCTGCAGCAGCCGGGCAAAGCTCGCGGGCAGCTCCAGCCGGCCTGCCTGGACGGACTGCCAGACGGCCTCGCCCAGCTCGCGGTGGGTCTGCTCCTTCTTGTCCTTGAGGAAGGCCGCCTTGCCGTTGGCCCGCGCCAGCTCCGTGTTGCGCTCGACGGCTTCCCGCAGCTTGGCCAGCTTGGCCTCGGCCGCCTGGAAGGCTTCGTTGATCTGCCGCATCACTTCAGTCTGCTTCGGATCTGCCGCCACGGCTGTCACCCTCGGGAGAGGAGAAGGTCGTTCGTGCGTAACGTGGCGGCTCGGCGACTGTCAACCCGCCTTGCGGACCAGCCGGGCGGCGAAGAAGCCCCCGCCGGGGATCCGAGGAGGCAGGGCGCGCAGGTAGGGACCGTCCACGCCCACCTGGAGCTCCGGCGCCCAGCCCTCCCCCACCGGCTCCAGGGCGAAGCCCGGGTGCTTCTGGAGGAAGCCCTCCACCACCGCGTCGTTCTCCTCCGGCAGCACGGAGCACGTGGCGTAGACGATGCGCGCCCCGGGCTTCACCTGCGCGGCCACCTCCGCGAGCAGCTTGGACTGCGTGGCCTGGAACTCCGTGATGGCCTTCGCGGACAACTTCCACTTCTGATCCGGCTCGCGCGCCAGGGACCCCGTGCCGCTGCACGGCGCGTCCACCAGCACCACGTCCACCGCCTCCAGCGGCACCGGGTGCGGGAACGCCACCTGCTTCAGGCCGAACTCGCGCACGCGGTCGCGCGCGTCCGAGAGCCGCCGCTTGGAGCGGTCTCCCGCGAGCACCTTCCCCTTCGCGCCCACCAGGTCCGCGAGCCCCAGCGTCTTGCCGCCAGCCCCCGCGCACACGTCCGCCACGGCGAGCCCCTCCAAGGTCGCCCCGGGAGGCAGGCACGCGAGGACGATGAGCTGACTGCCCACGTCCTGCACCTGGAGCCGCCGGGCCTTCATGGTCCGTGACTCGAAGATGCGGTGGCTGGAGTCCGCGACCCGCAGCGCGTCCGGAGCGCAGGGAACCGCCTCCACCGCCACGCCCTCCTCCGCCAGCGCCGCCAGAACCGCGTCGCGAGTGCCCGGAGGCCGCGCGCGGAAGTGCAGCGACGGCTCCTCATCCAGGGACGCCATCAGCCCCGCGAGCGTCGCCTCCGGGTACACCTGCGCCAGTCGCTGCGTGAGCCAACCAGGGAACGAGTACCGGGTGGCCAGCCGCTCGACGATGGCCTCCGAGCCCTCCGCCGCGGCGGGCTCCGCCAGGGGCTTCGTCGCCAGCCCCTCCAGCACCGCGTCATGCAGCGTGCGCGGCCGCACTGGCCCCGGCAGCTTCACCTCCGGCCCGATGCGCGCCCAGCCCTCGCCACAGAAGAGGCGCCGCCAGAGCGTGTAGCGCACCAGCGCTGTATCTTCCGTGAGCGCGTGCTTGCCCGGGGAATGCCCCAGCTGCCGCGCCGCCAGGTCCAACAGCCGCGTGTGCCGGGACAGCTCGCGCGCCGCCAGGGCCACGAAGCGCCGCTCCTGTCCGCCCAGCCCTTCCGCCTCCCTCAGCGCGGTGGCGAGCGCGGCCTTCAGCGGCTCGCCCTTGAGGACAGCGATGTGCGTCTCCACCGCCGCGGTGGCCGCGCGCCGGGACGGACGCCCCAGACGTGACGGCTCATGCGGCGTGGGCCAGAGGGGAATGTCCACGGGTGACCTCTTTGCCTAGCCGCGCAGCGGAACGCACACGGCCAGCGCACCGGCCCACGTCTTCACCTGGGGCGACGCGCCCTGGGAGAGGAACAGGTAGCACGGTGCCGAATAACGCTCGCCGTCCAGCTCCAGGTCGCCCTCCAACAGGAGGACCCCATGGGCGGACCGGGAACGGCTCCAGGGAAAGGCGGCTTCGGCGGCCAACCGCATCCACATCCGGTCGCTGTCCGGCGCCGAACCGGCACACTTCACTCCGGGTGATAATTCAATCCACTCCGGTGAGTCCCCGTCCACGGGCGCCTGGGAGGCGGCGACCACCTGGCGCTTGAGCGTCAGGAAGCGCTCCACCAGCTCCATGATGTCGTCGACCTGGAAGGGCTTGATCAGCAGCGCGTCCGGCACCGAGGGGTGCAGGACCTGGGCGACCTCGTCCTGACTGGCGGCGCTGACGATGGCCACCGGGTGGCGCTGCCGGCGCGCGGCCTCCAGGACGCCCCGGCCGTCCGTGTGCCCCCCAGCGATGCGCATGTCGGTCATCACCAGCTCGAAGCGGCCCGCCGCCAGGGCGCGCAGCGCTTCGTCGAGGGTGCCCACCGCCTGCACGTCCGCCAGCTCGGAGACCAGCTCTCCCATTCCTTCGCGGAGGCTCGGATCATCCTCGACCAGCAGGACCTTCATCGCATCTTCCAGCGCGGGGAACAGGGGAGCGCTTTCACGTTCGGGCGGCCCGTGAGCGACGGCATCTCGGGCGCCGGGTCTGCGTTTGAAGATGGCCCTCCCCGGACTCGAACCGGGACGCGGGGTCAGCCGCAGCGGATTTTGAGTCCGCCTCGTCTACCAATTTCGACAGAGGGCCCCTTGGGTGTGAGCGAGGCGGCCGAACGTATATCGCGCCTTCGGTTCGTGTGCATCCGAAGATTGCGGCTGTCCACGCACACCGCTAAAGGGGCAGCGCATGTACAACCTCCTCATCTCCCTGGCCATCGGGCTGGCGGTCGGCGTGCTGGTGAAGTTCGCCGGCGGCTTCTCGTGGTGGGCCGGCATCGTGCCCGGCGTCATCGTCTTCTTCGCTGCCTACATCGTGCTCGCCCGCCGGGTCTCCACCCGGGTCCAGGCGCTGATGACGACGGTGCAGAATGATCTCCAGGGTCAGCCCGCCAACCAGAAGGAGGCCCAGGGGCGCGTGGACCGCGCCGTCAAGACGCTGGAGCAGGGCCTCGTCTGGGACAAGTGGCAGTTCCTGATCGGGCCGGAGCTCCACGCCCAGATCGGGATGCTGAAGTACATGGTGAAGGACCTGGACGGCGCGAAGCCCCACCTGGAGAAGGCCAGCGGCCGCAACTACATGGCCAAGGCCATGGAGGGCGCCCTGCACTTCCGCCGCAATGACGTGCCCGCCATGAAGACCTCCTTCGAGGCCGCGGTGAAGAGCGGCAAGAAGGAATCCATCGTCTGGGCCGCGTACGCGTGGTGCCTCCTCCAGCTGAAGGACAAGGACAGCGCCCAGCGAGTGCTCGCGCGCGGCGTGGAGCAGAACCCCTCCGACGAGAAGCTCAAGGGCAGCCTCGCTCAGTTGCAGAACGACAAGCGTCTCAAGATGAAGCCCTACGAGCCGCTCTGGTGGCAGTTCGGCCTCGAGGCGCCCCCGATGATGCCTCCCGCGGGTGGTGGTCGCCGCGTGCAGTTCACGAACCGGCGCTGAAGTCCCGGCGGAGTGACGGCCCGGCGCCAATGCAATGGCGCCAGGGCCCCCTTTCGCTGCTTGCAGCAACCCCGTTGAGGCGCCGCCTGGCGCGCGCTTCCGGGGAGTTCTCAACGGATCAGCCGCTCCATCCCCTCTCGGGGCACCGGGCTCGTCAGCGGCCCGCGTCCGGCAATTCCTACCGTGCGCGCGGGCTCCACGCTGCAACGTCTTCCGGCTGTCTTGTTGGCTGTCTCGCCGGCCCCCATGCAACCCCCTGAAAAGAGGCCGTCCCGCGGGTGAAGCGCGGGGCACAAGGCTTGCTCTCGGGCAGGGGCACGCGGGTGATCGGAACGGATGGTTCCCAAAGCCCCCGCGGAGGCGGACGGGCTTGGCAGCCGGAGGTCTCGGGTGAAGTTTGGATGGGTGGGTGGGTGCTTGCAGGACGAGGCGGCGGCGGGTGCGCGTGGGGCGCAAGGGCGTGGGGAGCACCTGGAAGGGCGTGGCGCCCGAGACTTTCGGCCTGCCATTTCGGGTCAGGCGAGCGGAGCGAACCAGTTCATGGAACGGCACGGCCGCAGCAGTGAGCGCGCGCTCCTGCTCATCATCGAGGACGACACCGGCGTACGCGAAGGCCTGATGGACCTGCTCGCTCCACGCTTCGACGTGCTGGCCGCTTCGGACGCGGACGCGGGCGTGGAGCTGGCGCGCGAGCACCGCCCGGACCTGGTGCTGCTGGATCGCTTCCTGCCCTCCGGGGATGGGCTGGCTGTCTTGGAGACGCTCCAGGGCGACGTGCGCACGGAGATGGTGCCGGTCATCTTCCTCACGGGGGACGCGGACGAAGCGACCCTGGAGCGATGCCTGGAGATGGGCGCCGTGGACTTCATCCACAAGCCGGCGAGCTCGCGCGAACTGCTCGCCCGCATCGACCGCGCGGTTCGCCAGAGCGAGCAGCAGCGCAAGCTCCAGGTGCTGGCGCAGACGGACGCGCTCACGGGCCTGGCGAACTTCCGGGCGCTGTCGGTGCGGCTGGAGGACGAGTTCAAGCGCGCCCTGCGCTACGGCTACGCGATGAGCGTGGTGGTCATCGACCTGGATCACCTGAAGGCCATCAACGACGGCATGGGCCACGACGTGGGCAACCGCGCCATCCTGGCCCTGGCCACGCTGATGCAGGGCAACCTGCGCGAGTCCGACTTCGCGGCGCGCTTCGGCGGGGACGAGTTCGTGGTGCTGCTGCCGCACCAGACGTCGCATGAGGCCGCGGTGTTCGCGGAGCGCCTGCGTACGGAGCTGCGCGGCGTGAACGTGCAGCGCGGTGACGGGCGCCCGGCGCCCTTCGGGTTGAGCATCAGCGTGGGCGTGGCGGACCACACGGCCGACTCCCCGCGTGAGAGCACGGAGGCCTTGCTGAAGGCGGCGGACGCCGCGCTCTACGAGGCCAAGCGGGAGGGGCGCGACCGGGTGGTGGTGTACGGCCAGTCGGTCCACTCACCGGCGGCGCAGCGGCACTGACGGCGGGAAGGGAACGAGGGCGCGCGATGAGCGGAACCAGCAAGCTGGCGAGTGGTTCGAGGGTGGCGATCGTCGGCGGCGGCATCGCCGGGGCGGGGCTGGCGGCCTCTCTTCTCTTCAACGGCCGTGCGCGGGGCGTGGCCCTGGACGTGCGCGTCTACGCGGGAGGCACCGAGGAGCGCACCGCGCCCCCTGCCCTGCTCACGCCGGAGTGCCGCTCGCGGCTCGCCGCGCTGGGTTGCCGGATTCCTCCGGAGTGGCGCGCGCACGAGCTGCGCGGCGTGGAGATCATCTCCCAGGGCGAACGCGAGCTGTTGCCCTGCGCGGCCGGCGGCCTCTGGGTCGTGGATGGCTGGCCCCGAGGCGAAGGCGGCCTGGACATGGTGCGCCACGTGCTGTCCACGGCGGCCAGCGCGCAGGGCGCCCGGTTCGTGAACCGCCACGTGGAGCGAGTTGAGCGCCAGGCGCCCGCACCGGACGCGCCCACTGCGGTGCGCAACGCGGGCCCCCTGGTCGTCCGCGCACAGGGCAGCGGCGAGCGCTTCCACGCGGTGGCGCTGGCCGCGGGCGCGGGGCCGCTCTTGGGTGACGCCTTCTTCAAGGGCTTCAAGCCGGCGCCGTCCATGCCGGCGGTGCAGGCACGCATCCAGGGTGGGATGCCGGGCCGGGACCTGGCGCCGGTGGCGCGGCTGTGGGTGGCGCCGCTGCCTTCCGTGGATGCGCTGTTCCTCATCCCGGGTGCGTCGTCCGTGTACGCGCTGGCCTTTGGCGCGGCGGTGACGCCCGCGGACCTGTGCCAGGTGTTGATGATGGCCGCGCGCGATGGCCTGCTCGATGAGGGCTTCGAGCTGACCACCCTGGAGACGACGCGCCTGCCCTTCGGCCCCGGCCGCACGCTGGTGGCGCCCGGGCAGCTGGTGGTGGGCCCCGCGGCCTTCGGCCACCCGCTGCAGGTGGGCCTGTCGGAGACGCTGGCGTCGTGCAGCCGCGCCGCGGTGGCGCTGCTGGATGGCGGGCTGGACGCACCGTCGCTGGAGCGCCGCTACGTGCGCGACGGGCTGGGCGAGCTGATGGAGGACGCGGCGGCGGGTGCGCGCTCCCTCACGTGGCTGCGCCGCGCGGGCAAGCGGGCTCCGGCGGCGTTCGTCGCGGCGCGCGCGAAGCACACGGCGGGCGGCGTGTACGGCGGTGGCGTGCTGGGGTTGAGCTCCCCTACTCCGCTGGGTCTCTTGTCCGCGGCGCGCTGGTCGGGCGTGCGGGAAGTGGTGGGCTCGTGGCTGCGCACGCCCATCGAGCCCGTGCCCACGCTGGTACCGGAGGTGGAGCCGGACCTCTACTACGTGGTGGACGACGACGCGGACACTCGCGAGGCGCTCACGCTGCTGTTGGAGAGCACCGGCGCGCGCGTGGTGTCCTTCGCGGACGAGCTGGCGCTGTTCTGCGCGGTGGCGCGCCGTCCGCCCACCGCCATCCTGTTGGACGTGGTGCTGCACTGGGTGGACGGCCTGCGTCTGTGTGAAGGCCTCAAGCAGCACCCGCTCACCCGCGACACGCGAGTGCTGGTGATGAGCGGCCTCAACCGTCCGCACGTGCGTCAGCGCGCGCTCGACGCGGGGGCGGAGGCCTTCCTGCCCAAGCCGGTGAACCCGGACCGCCTCCTGTGCCAGCTCACCGGCCGCGTGCCGGACCCGCTCGGCTCGCTGCGCGACGTCATCCGCCCCTCGGTCGCGGAAACATTCGGCGAAGACCGTTTTGCGTCCTGACACCTACCTGCACACAACCACAATCACGCTGACGGGATAATCCCTACAAACGCATGAAGCCTCGCACTTCATGCTCCATCAAAAGGGAATCCCTCATGCTCGCCTCGAAGCTCTTTCGCGCCGGTCAGACGTCGTCCCGGTTGCTCAAGCACGCGCCGGAGTTCACCCGTTCGTTCTCCACGAAGGTCCCGTCGCAGGAGGATCAGGCGCTCAAGCTCCGCGCCGAGCAGAACCGGATCAAGTTCCAGCAGCACGACATCATGAGCGACATCATGGACGTCGAGGATCGGCGTGACGGCGGCAACAACCAGTTCGCGCCGCGCATCCGGCCGGAAGTGGAGCTGACCCGCCGGGACAACTTCCCCTTCAACGAGGTCCAGCCGAAGTACGACACGCCGAAGTCGGCCATCGACCGCGACGGCAAGCTGCAGCCGGTGGACGCGAAGGACCGCACGGTGACGCTGACCGCGCACGTGGACGGCGCGAAGGAGACGAAGGCCCACTCGCCCTTCACGTCCTTCAGCGGCGTGCCCGTGGGCGTGGATGGCCAGGCCACGGAGAAGAAGCTCGTGGACAACCCGGACTACGGCCAGAGCCGCATCGTCCACAACCCGGCGCGCGACGCGAAGGGCGGGGACGTCTTCGATCAGTTCGACATCCAGCGGGACATCCGCACGTCCACGCATCCGGGCCTGGAAGAGACGGCCGTGAACCGCAGCCAGCCCGGCACGCCGGTGTGGCAGCCGGAGCCACACGAGCGGCCGATCCTCGCGGACGTCGGCGTGGATCCGACGAAGCCCAGCTTCACCTACCGCGAGCGCGCGAGCATGAACTCCGCGCGGGATCAGGAGTACCTGGTGCGCGGCACCATCCACGACTTCTCGCTGGAGCGCCCGGACGCCAAGGGCGACCTGAAGCACGTGTCGCGAGATCAGTTCTCTGACCAGTTCGACGACGCGCACAAGAAGACGAAGTAGGCCGCGAACCGGTCCGGCGCCGAGCACCGGCGCCGGTCCCCGGCCGAGACTTCACCTGCCGATATCCTTACTTCACCCACAGTGAATGAGCGCCAGCGGGTGTCATCCTGGTGCTCAAGCCTCCACGCGATGCAGTCCCCGCCGCAGGATGAGCGAGCCGGACATCATCGAGATGCCTCGGAAGAAGACGGCGAGCCCCACCATCGTGCCCACGAGCCACACGGAGGACGCGGGCCATCTGGCCATGACGCTGAGGCCCAGGACCAGGGAGATGAGGCCGTAGGCCAGGTCCCATCCCCATTGGAAGTAGCGGTCCATGACGGAGGTGATGACGTGGAAGAGGCCGCTGGCGAAGAAGTAGCCGGCGATCAGCAGGGTGAGGGAGGCCAGCCCCGCGGCCGGGTACATGACGGTGAGGATGCCGACCACGGTGGTGAGGACGCCTCCCAGCATGAAGGACCAGAAGGCGCTCCGGCTTTCGCTGCGTGAGCGGACCGCCGCTGCGATCTCCAGGACGCCGCCAATCACCAGCATCATTCCCACGAAGAAGACGGTGACCATGCTGGTGAAGAACGTGGCGCCCAGCAGCACGACCCCCGCGATCGCCGTCAGCAGGCCCAGGAGGAAGGGGCCGCCCCACATGGCGGAGGCTCCCCGGGGGGGACGGTCCGGCCGGGTCTCCGGCGCGCGTTCAACGTTCGTTCGCATGGCGATCTCCACGGTGATGGCTGCCCGCCTCGGGCCCTCGGCCGCCTGTCGGTCCGGGAGTGGACGTGGTGGGGGTAGCGCTTCCTCGTGGAAGATGGGCGCGCGACCGGGCGCGAACAATCGGCGCCGCGGGACGAAATGAGGCGGAACGGCGAGCAGGGGCCAGGGCGGCCTGCCGCGCCTAGAGGGCAGGACGAGCATACGGTGGCGACAGGAACATCGCGCCGGGCTCCTTGCGGAACCAGGTGAGTTGCCGCTTGGCGTAGCGCCGGGTCTCCTGCGCGGTGTCGGCGATGGCCTCTTCGCGGGTCATCCGCCCCTCCACCACGGCGCGGGCCTGCACGTAGCCGACGCTGCGCATGGGTGCCGCGTCGGCGTAGCCCTGCTCCAACAAGGCCCGTGTCTCCTCCACGAGCCCCCGGGAGAAGAGCGCCTCCGTGCGCGCGTTGATGGCGGCGTAGAGGGACTCGCGCGGCGGGTCGAGCACGTAGAGCTGGAAGGGATAGCGGTCCGGCGCGAAGGCATGGGCGCGGCGGAACTCGGACGCGGGCACGCCTGTCTGCGCGTGGATCTCCAGGGCGCGGACGACGCGCACCAGGTCCTGGGGGGGCAGCTTCGCCGCGGTCTCCGGATCCACCTCGGCCAGCCGGCGGTGCACGGCCTCCCTCCCCTGCTCCGTTGCGAGCGTCTCCAGCTCCGCACGCAGCGAAGGCAGGGCGCCGGGCGCGTCCACCACGCCATGCAGCAGGATGCGCAGGTACAGGCCGGTGCCGCCGACGATGAACACCGGCCGGCCCCGCGAGGCGATGTCCGCGATGGCCGCGTCCGCACGGCGTTGGTACTCGGCGGCGGAGAAGGGCTCGATCGGATCCACGCAGGAGACCAGGTGGTGCGGCACGGCGGCCAGCTCCTCGGCGGACGGCTTCGCGGTGCCGATGTCGAAGGCGCGGTACACCTGCTGCGAGTCCGCGCTGACGATCTCCCCGCCCGCGTCGCGAGCCCAGGCGATGGCCAACGCCGTCTTCCCCGACGCCGTGGGTCCAGCGATCACCGTCAACGGCACCCGCGTCTCAGCCACCAGCGTCCGCCTCCCACGCCCGCTGTAACGCAGACGCGAGGCGAGCGCGAGCCCCCGCTATGCCAGCCGCGCCCGCACCACTTCCGCCGCGCTGGCATCCCGCGAGAACACGAGCCGGGTGGTTTCCACGGACGACAGCACGCGTCCAGCCGCGCCCACCAGCGCCCCCCGGCCCGCGGGCGTGGGCTCGGGCAACAACGCATTCAGCAGCAGCACGCGGGCCACCTCCCCCGCCCCCTGCGCGTCCCACCGCGAAGTCGAATCCCAGCCCAGCGTGCCCACCGCGACGAGCGCCGCCTCGGCGGTCCGGGTCGGCACATTCCAGGG
>NZ_RAWR01000244.1:0-15451 GCF_003986945.1 Corallococcus sp. AB018
GAGACAGCGGCAGGGGGTGGAGGGCGGGCAGGGAGGCGGTGCCTGGCCAGGCCCCCGGTGGAGCTTCTGGCCCGCCATCCTTCCTTGACTGATCCGAACCCGCTCTTTAGGTTGAGAGGCTTCCACCGGCTCAGTCAGAGCCAAGAAGGATGTTCCATGGCCCGCGTTACCGTTGAAGACTGCCTTCCCTACGTGGACAACCGGTTCGCGCTGGTGCTCCTGGGCGCCAAGCGCGCGCGCCAGCTGATGGCCGGCGCCCGGCCCATCATCGAGACCTCGAAGAACAAGCCGCCCGTGCTCGCCCTGCGCGAGGTCGCCACCCAGCGCGTGAAGTTCGACCGCGACGTGCGCGAGGCGCTGTCCGGCAAGTACGTGGGCGAAGAAGGCAAGAAGTAGCCTTCCGACCTACCCCGGCTCCTTCCCCTCCATGGGGGGAGGAGCCCCGGGCGCCAGGCCCTGGGCGCGCATCCACCGCAGCGCCCGGCCGGCGACGGCCTTCTCACCCTTGTAGCCCAGCGCCGGAATCAGCCCCTCGAGCGGCATCCAGCGCACCTCGTCCACCTCCACGCGCGGCCCCGGCAGCGGCCCCAGCTCTCCCGCCTCGTAGCGGAAGAGGAAGAAGTGGACGCGCTTGAAGATGCGCTGCCCCCGGAACTGGTAGACGTAGCGGATCTCCCCCAGGGGCGCGAGCAGCGCCACGGCGGTGAGGCCCGTCTCCTCCTTCACCTCGCGCCGCGCGGTCTGCTCCGGCGTCTCGCCGGGGTCCACGTGGCCCTTGGGCAGCGCCCACAGGTGACGCCCGTGCGGACGGATGACGGCGACCTCCCAGGCCCCGTCCTGGAAGCGGATGACAATGCCTCCTGAGGACGCCTCGCGCGGCATGCCTCCACCCTACCCGATGCAGGCGGCGGCCGGGACCCTCAACCGCCGTGCGCGAAGTGGCGCAGCTTGGCCTCCGCCCCCAACCGGTAGGCATAACGCAGGTCGCCGAGGAGCCGGTCCAACCGCCGGCTCAGGACATGCCCCATGAGCCGCGCGCAGAAGCGCCGGGACAGCCGGTTCGCCTCCTCGTAACGCCAGCGCTCCTCCACGGACAGCAGGGGCTGGTACGCGACCTGGTCGAAGAGACGCCCCAACAGCTCCCGCGCCCACCCGGCCACGCCCTCGCCCCAGCGGTGCATGAGGCACACGACGAACTTGTCCACCTCCGCCTGGGCCTCCAGCTCCAGCAGCGACACCGTGCGCTCATAGTGCGCCGTGTGCGCGACGTAGAGGAAGTGGCTGACCCCTTCGGTCACCTGGCAGTACCCGTCCAGGTCGCCCTCCAGCACGGAGCCCAGGGGGCTGCTCGCGTAGCGCTCCATGCGCTCGCGCAGGCCGGGGTCCAGGTAGAGCGCCACCTCCAGTTCGCCTCGGGCCTCCAGCACCAGCAGCTCCTCCGGCGCGCGCCCGGTGCCGCCCAGGAGCGCGGCGACCTCCGCGTCCACGACCACGAAGGCCTCCGCGCGGGCCTCGCATTTGAAGCCGTAGATGGCCTCCAGGTGGGCCTGGAGGCGCCCCACGAGCGGGAAGTCCCCGGCGTCAGTTGGCAAGTGGCCCCTTGCGCGGGATCCAGCCCGCGTCCACCAGCACGCGCTCCAGCTTGTCGTTGCCCGTGCGCACCCAGGACTCGTAGACGCGCAGCGCGCCCGCGGGCCCCGCGCTCACCAGGCCGCGCGCGCTGATCTCCTCCAGCACTTCCGCGAGCGAGCGGAACTTCTCGCACAGCTCGCGGTACACGCCGGTGAAGCCGCCCGCGGGCACCAGCTCCGCCACCTGCCCGTAGGCCGCGCCGCCCATCTGGATGTAGTAGTCCGGCCCCACCATCCCCTGCTGCAGCGCGCCGGAGAAGAAGCCGACCTTGTAGAGCGACACGTCGCCCAGCCGCCGCAGCGTGCGGATGCGCTCCTCGCGCTCCTGCTGCAGCGAGCGGTGGTACAGCTCCGCCAGCGGCTCGTGGTCCCGCCGGCCCTCCGCGTCACGGACGAACAGCTTGTCCGTGGCCGCGAACTCCGCCAGCAGGTTCACCAGGTAGAACTCGGTGGACTCGCCCAGCGCCACCCGCTGCCGGGCCGCGACCTCCAAGAGGAGTTCCCGGAAGAACTCCTTCAGCGAGGAAGAGGACGTCACCAGTCCGCTCATCGAGCACACCTCCCGGATGAAGCCTGAAAGGCCTCCGGGCCGGCGCCCGGACCTTCCAGGACACGCTTCCGACAAGCGTAGCCATGTCGCAAGGCGTTAGCAAAACAGACCCAAGTCTTATCAAGCACTTACGCTGGCACTCGTCCGGGGCGAGTGCCAACGTCCGGACACCCCACACGGCCTGGCGGGCAGGTGTGACAGGTGGGAATGTTTTTCGGAAAAGCCCAATCAGGACGGGAGTTTAGCGGCATCCGGACAGATGTCCCGACGTCGCTTGACGAGGTGAAGTCCCTGGTTATTATCCGCCGCGCCTGGGCGTTAGCACTCAGTAGGTGCGAGTGCCAACGCCGGGGCCCACAGGACCTTTCAATCACCCCTGCGGCATCCCGGTCCGGACCTTCCGTCCGCCTCCGGCAGCCGCGATTCACAGGAGCAAGCCATGAAGATTCGTCCCCTGCAGGATCGGCTCATCATCAAGCGCGTCGCCGAGGAGAACAAGACCAAGGGCGGCCTCTTCATCCCCGACACGGCGAAGGAGAAGCCGCTCGAGGGCAAGGTGATCGCCGTCGGTAACGGCAAGGTGCTGGAGGACGGCAAGGTGCGCGCCATGGACATCAAGGCCGGCGACACCATCCTCTTCAGCAAGTACGCGGGCACGGAGATCAAGCTGGACGGCGAGGATCACCTGATCCTCCGCGAAGAGGACGTGCTGGGCATCATCGAGAAGTGAAGCCCGCCGTTCGTCTTCCCACTCACAACTTCTAGAGGTTTCAGACCATGGCGAAAGACATCATTTTCGAAGTGCGCGCGCGTGACGCGATCCTGCGCGGCGTGAACATCCTGGCCGACGCGGTCAAGGTGACCCTGGGGCCCAAGGGCCGCAACGTCGTCATCGAGAAGAGCTTCGGCTCCCCCACCATCACGAAGGACGGCGTGACGGTGGCGAAGGAAATCGAACTGGAGAACAAGTTCGAGAACATGGGCGCCCAGATGGTCAAGGAGGTCGCCTCCAAGACGTCTGACGTCGCGGGTGACGGCACCACCACGGCCACCGTGCTGGCGCAGGCCATCTTCCGCGAGGGCGCGAAGCTGGTCGCCGCGGGCCACAACCCGATGGACATCAAGCGCGGCATCGACAAGGCCGTCGCCGCCATCATCGCCGAGTTGAAGACGCTGGCGAAGCCGACCAAGGGCAACAAGGAGATCGCCCAGGTTGGCACCATCTCCGCGAACGGTGACACCACCATCGGCCAGATCATCGCGGACGCGATGGAGAAGGTCGGCAAGGAGGGCGTCATCACGGTGGAAGAGGCCAAGGGCCTGGACACCACCCTGGACGTCGTCGAGGGCATGCAGTTCGACCGCGGCTACCTGTCCCCGTACTTCGTGACGGATCCGGAGCGCATGGAGGTCGTGCTGAACGACCCCCTCATCCTCATCCACGAGAAGAAGATCTCGTCGATGAAGGACCTGCTCCCCATCCTGGAGCAGGTGGCGCGCGCCGGTAAGCCCCTGCTGATCATCGCCGAGGAGGTCGAGGGCGAGGCCCTGGCCACCCTGGTGGTGAACAAGATCCGCGGCGTGCTGAACGTGGCGGCGGTGAAGGCGCCGGGCTTCGGCGACCGCCGCAAGGCCATGCTGGAGGACATCGCGGTCCTCACCGGCGGCCGGATGATCGCCGAGGACCTGGGCATCAAGCTGGACACGCTGACGCTCCAGGACCTGGGCCGCGCGAAGCGCGTCACCATCGACAAGGACAACACCACGGTCGTCGACGGCGCGGGCAGCCAGTCGGAGATCGAGGCGCGCGTGAAGCAGATCCGCGCCCAGGTCGAGGAGACCTCCAGCGACTACGACCGTGAGAAGCTCCAGGAGCGCCTCGCGAAGCTCGTGGGCGGCGTGGCCGTCATCAACGTGGGCGCCGCGACCGAGACGGAGATGAAGGAGAAGAAGGCCCGCGTGGAAGACGCGCTCAACGCGACCCGCGCGGCCGTGGAAGAGGGCGTCGTTCCTGGCGGCGGCGTGGCGTACATCCGCTGCCTCAAGGCCCTGGACACCCTGAAGGTCGCCGACGGTGAGAAGTCCGGCGTGGACATCATCCGTCGCTCCGTCGAGGAGCCGCTGCGTCAGATCGTCGGCAACGGCGGCCTGGAGGGCAGCGTGGTGGTGAACAAGGTCAAGGAGGGCACGGGTCCCTTCGGCTTCAACGCCGCCACCGGCGTCTACGAGGACCTGCTGGCCGCGGGCGTCATCGACCCGGCCAAGGTGAGCCGCACCGCGCTGCAGAACGCGGCGTCGGTCGCCTCGCTGATGCTCACCACGGAGGCCATGGTCGCCGAGCGCCCGAAGGCGGACGACGACAAGGGCGGCGGCGGCGGTGGTGGCATGGGCGGGATGGGTGGCATGGGCGGTATGGGCGGCATGGGCATGTAGTCGCCCCACCCGTCCCCAAGCAGTCCAGGGGATGGACTTGATGGCCTCCGGCGCCCACCAGGGTTCCGGGGGCCGTCGTGTTTTCAAGGGACCAGGCACAAGGGAAGGCCCGTGGCCACCCGTGCAACGGCCCCTTAGGTTTGGCATCAAGAGAGCCAGGAGGAATTCCATGAAGCCCGTGAAGATCTACACGACGACCTACTGTGGCTTTTGCGTGCGCGCGAAGGACCTGCTCAAGCGCAAGGGCGTGGCCTACGAAGAGGTGGACGTCACCGGAGACGACGACGCCCGCACGAAGCTGGTGGAGATGAGCGGCGGTCAGCGCACCGTGCCGCAGATCTTCATCGGCGACACGCACGTGGGCGGCTACTCCGACATGGCCGCGCTCGACCGCGAGGGCAAGCTGGACCCCATGCTCCACGCTTGAGCAGCCAGGCGGCCGGGCCCCGTGCCCGGACGCCACCCGCGTTCCCCGTGCCTACCTTCTTCGCCAAGGCACTCACCCCTTTCACGGGAGGAACACCATGGCGGGCGGACAGGAAGTCACGGGGACCCGGGATGAACACCACGACCTCATCAGCACGCTCTACCACCTGCTCAAGGGCGCGTCGGTGAGCGCGCAGTACCTGCGCGACGCGGAGGCCGCGGGGGACCAGGAGCTGGCGCAGCTCTTCCGCGACTGGCAGGACGAGCAGCGCAACCTGGCCGAGCGCGCCAAGAACCTGCTGGGCACGCGCATGGTGAACGCGCAGGCCGGCACGGGCCGTGCGGCCACGTCGGGCGCGGAGCCCAAGAGCACGAAGCGCAGGACGAACGCGGAGGTGCCGACGCGCGAGGTGAAGGGCCCCACCAACGCGAGCGTGCGCTCCGGCGGAAGCCCCGGCGACGACGAAGTGGACGAGCAGTCCAAGGAGTCGTTCCCCGCGAGCGACGCACCCTCGAAGTACTGAGGCGGGGGGAAATCCGGAAGGCAGGCCCGACGTCCCTGGTTGGGGCGGCCGGGCCCCTTCTGTCTTCATCTTCAACGGACGTTTCCGCGTCTACTTGTTCCACTTGCCCCCTGTGTGCAGTCCCCCCTAAAGAGGCGGGATTGAGGGCGACGAGGGGTGTTTTTGCCCCCCACGCCCCGTTGCGACCAGGGGTCCGTGACCATGATTGACAGACCGGATGTCACCGAAACCGTCCACGCGGAGCGCGAGGCCCAGGCCACTCGCGTCCCCCTTCACGAGTGGACGGTGGAGGTGGTGGGCGGTCCGGACAAGGGCAAGAAGGTCACCACCCGGGACTCGCTGGTGCGCGCGGGCTCCGACGCCGCGGGCGATCTGGTGCTGAGCGACCCGACGGTGAGCCGCCGTCACCTGGAGGTGGAGCGGCTGCCGCAGGGGCTGCTGCTGCGCGACACCGGCAGCCGCAACGGCACGTTCCTGGACGGGCGCCGCATCATCCAGGCCTTCGTCGCCAGCGGCGACAAGGTGGAGCTGGGCAAGACGAAGCTGGTGGTGAAGGTGGCCGCCCGCGCGACGGAGGTGGAGGTCGCCGGCGCGGAGTCCTTCGGGCAGCTCGTGGGCAGCTCGGAGAAGATGCGCTGGGTCTTCACGGAACTGCGCCGCATCGCTCGCGAGGACATGAACCTGCTCGTCGAGGGTGAGACGGGCACGGGCAAGGAGCTGGCCGCGCGGGCGGTGCACCAGCACTCGCTGCGCCGCCACGGCGCCTTCAAGGTCGTGGACTGCAACCTCATCTCCGAGGAGAAGGCGGAGCGCGAGCTGTTCGGCGGGCTGCGCGCCGGGGAGAACGAGGACAAGGGCGCGCGCGGCATCTTCGAGGCGGCGCGCGGCGGCACCCTCTTCCTGGACGAGGTGGGCGAGCTGCCCATGTCCGTGCAGGGCAAGCTCTTGCGCGTGCTGGAGACGCGCGAGGTGCCGTCGCTGGACGGGCAGCCGGTGGCGGTGGACGTGCGCGTCATCGCCTCCACGCACCGCAACCTGGAGGAGGACGTGCGCCAGGGCCGCTTCCGCGCGGACCTCTACTTCCGGCTCGCGGTGGCGCGCGTGAAGCTGCCGCCCCTGCGCACCCGCCGCGACGACATCCCCACGCTGTCGCAGGCCCTGTCGCGCGGCATGAAGGCCGCGCTGGAGCTGACGCCGCAGACGCTGGCCCTCTTCGAGGGCTACGACTGGCCGGGCAACGTGCGCGAGCTGCGCAACGTGCTGGAGCGCGGCGCGCTGATGCAGGAGACGGGCAACACCAGCTGGCTGGACTTCCTGGCGCACGCGCCCAAGCTCACGGAAGGCACGGAGCCCGCCACCAACGTGGCCGCCATCGTCACCGGCATGCCGTACCACGAAGCGAAGGACCGGGTGCTCGCGGACTTCGAGCGGCTGTACTTCGCGGAAGTCATGCGCGAGGTGGCCTTCGACATGAAGGCCGCGGAGCAGCGCACCGGCCTGTCCATGCAGAGCCTCTACCGCCTGTTGAAGAAGAACGGGCTCCGCCTCAAGGACCTCAAGAACGCCGAGGGCCTGGAGAAGTGAGCGCCCGACCGCAGTCCCAATCACCCCAACCGGGAGAAAGCCTCACCATGCTGAAGCGTCTCGCCGTCGCCTCCGTCATCCTCACCGCCGCCTGTGCCGGCCAGCAGAAGACCGAAGCCACCGAAGGTCAGAAGCAGATGACCAAGGAAGAGCGGCTGCGCATCACCAACCAGCCCCCCTTCGACCTGGCGACCTGCTTCCCGCACGAGCAGACCCTGCCCACCCCCGCCAACGAGGGTGTCCTCGTGGGCGCGCTCCTGAGCGTCCGTCCGGACGTGCTGGAGTGCCTGGTGGACCCCGCCAACCGCGGCCCCGCGGCCAGCACCAAGGTGATGGTGAAGTCCACCGTCAACGCGCAGGGCGCCACGCACGCCGTCTCCGGTGAGAACCTCACCCCGGCCGGCACGGCCTGCATCCAGCAGGTGCTGGACACGCACGTGAAGCCCGCGGCGCTGGCGGCGGACGCGAAGCCGGTGGAGGCCTCGTACGAGTACGACCACGCCACCGCCAACAACCCCTCCGTCACCATGGGCATCAACGAGGGCTCGGACTTCTCCGGCACGGTGCGCCTGGCCCAGAAGAGCTGGTGTGACTGCTTCGCCGGCTTCAAGGCGTCCACGCCGCCGGTGCTGGCCGCCGACATCCACATCGTGAAGGGTCAGCCCAACCCGACGGAGGTCGTCTTCAAGCCCTCCGGCAGCACGGAAGGCGACCAACTGGCGTCCTGCATGCAGGCGAAGATCGCCGCCATGCCCGCGACGACGACGGGCGAGCTGAAGTTCCCCTTCCGCTTCGTGTTCTTCAACTCGCAGGCCCCGGTGGAGGCCTCCACGACCATGCCGCCGGAGCTGCGCTTCTTCCAGCTGGAGCTGGCGCGCACCCAGACGGCCGCCGCGTCCGCCATCGCCTTCGGCGCGCGCACCAACGCGGCGGACACGTATGACGCCGTCGTTCAGAAGTACACCAAGACGAAGGACTACAAGCTCTTCGACGAGCTGTCCTCCAAGTGCCAGGCGCTGGTGGACTCCGCCGGCAAGTGGGTGGACGCGCTCAAGGCGCAGGAGACGGTGGACCAGACGACCCTGACGCTGGTGCAGCAGCTCAAGGCCCAGAAGGAAGACTGGGCCCCGGTGGAGACCGCCAGCCAGGAGGCCCTGGCCAACACCCAGAAGGACCTCTCCGCCGCCCAGCAGCGTCTGGCCGCGGACCAGGGCGCCTGCCCGAAGAAGAGCTACGCGCCGACGAAGAAGAAGTAGTCCTTCGACGTTGAGCCGCTGAAATGACAACGGGCGCTCCGGGGAACATCCCGGGGCGCCCGTCTTCTTTTCAGCGACCAGCCCTGCCCTGCCCCGCGCCCTTAAGACGCGGCGGGGACCTTGTCGTCGTTGTGCGCGGAGGCCTCGCGCATCTTCACGCTGACGAGCTTGGAGATGCCGGGCTCCTCCATGGTGACGCCGTAGAGCGTGTCGGCGATCTCCATGGTGCGCTTGTTGTGGGTGATGAGGATGAACTGCGACTGGCTGCTCATCTCCTTCACCATGTCGTTGTAGCGGCCCACGTTGCCCTCATCCAGCGGGGCGTCGACCTCGTCCAGGAGGCAGAAGGGGGTGGGCTTGATGAGGAAGATGCCGAAGATGAGCGCCACTGCGGTGAGGGCCTTCTCGCCACCGGAGAGCAGGTTGACGCTCTGGAGCTTCTTGCCCGGCGGCTGGGCGACAATCTCCACGCCCGGCTCACCGTTGGGGCCCTCCTGCGTGAGGATGAGGCTGGCGCGGCCACCGCCGAACAGGCGCGGGAAGATGGCCTGGAACTTGTCGTTCACCACGTCGAAGGTCTGCTTGAAGCGCTCGCGGCTCGTCGCGTCGATGCGGACGATGGCTTCCTTCAGCTGGCTGATGGACGCCAGGAGGTCCTGACGCTGGGTGGAGAGGAACTCGAAGCGCTTGGACAGCTCCGCGTGCTCGTCGATGGCGGTGAGGTTGATCTCCCCCATCTTCTCCACCTGCGCGCGCAGGTCCTTGAGCTCGCTCTCCACTTCCGGCGAGAGCGGCGCCAGCAGGTGGTAGTTGTGCAGCTCCGTGGCCAGCTCCAGCTGGTAGCGCTCGCGGATGCCGGCGGCCAGGTGCTCCAGCTCCAGGCCAATCTCCTTCTCGCGCAGGGTGATTTGCGACAGGCCCTGCATGAGCTCGTCCAGCCGGCCGCGCAGCTCGCGGAAGGAGGTGTCCTGCTCGCGCACTTCCGTGGTGGCGGTGGTGTGCGCGGTGCGGCGGGCCTCCAGGGCCTCCGCGCCCACGCGGTGCTCCTCCGCCCGCTGCTCCTTGGTGGACTCCAGCTCCGCGAGCCGGCCCTGCAGCTGCTCCACCTTGGTGCGGCCGTCCGTCACCGTGGCCTGCAGGCGGCTGACGCGCGACTCCATGTCCCGGCGCTGCGCCACCAGGCTCTCCAGCTCCTTGCGCGCGGACTCACCGCGCTCGCTGCCGGCGGCCACCTTCACGCGCAGGCCCATCAGGTTCGAGGACGCGGTGTCCGCGCGCTGGCGCAGCCCCTCCAGCTCCCCGGCGTACTGGCGCACGCGCTCCTCGCGCGCCTCGCGGTCCGCCTGGCCGTGGGCGACCTCGCCGCGGCTGGACTCCTCCTCGTTGGTGAGCGCGGTGTGGCTCTGCGACAGCTGGCCCTCCTCGCCCTCCAGCGAGCGCAGCCGCTCGCGCACCCGGGCCAGGTCCTCGCTCGCCTTGTGGAGGTCCTTCTCCTGGCTGGCCAGGTTGACCTCCTCCGCGTGCTGCTCCTTGCCCAGGCCCTTGAGGACGGCCTCCGCCTGCCCCATCTGCTTCTGGAGCGTGTAGTGGCGGGTCAAAATCTCGTTGTAGCGCTCCTCCACCCGGGCCACTTCGGCCGCCAGCTCGGCGATTTCGCGCTTCTTCTGGAGCGCGCCCACCGCCGCGCCCTCGCGCTCACCGCCGGTGATGGAGCCGTCCGCGCGGAACACCTCGCCGTCCAGCGTGACGAGCGTGACGGGCACGGGGGTGGTTTCCGCGTACTCGCTCGCGGCGGCCATGTCCTGGACGATGACCACGTCGCCCAGGAGCAGCTTGAGCACCGGCTCCAGCGCGGGCTCGCAGGACACTTCCTTGAGCGCGTGCGCCAGGACGCCCGGGCGCGAGAGGTCCGGCTCCACGTACGCCCGGGCCTGCTCGCCGGAGGGCACCGGCAGGAAGGTGCCGCGCCCTTCCGCGTGGCCCTTCAGGTACTCCACCAGCTCCACGCCCTTCTCGCGGCTGTCCACGATGACGTGCTGGAGCCGCTCGCCCAGGGCGGCCTCCACCGCGCGCTCGTAGCGCGCCGAATTCACCGTGAGGACGTCCGCCACCAGGCCGAAGATGCCCTGCTCGCGAGCGGCCTCCGCGGCGCGCACCATGACGGCGCGCACGCCCCGGTCGAAGCCGTCGTAGTTCTTCTGGATGTCCTCCAGGGAGGACAGGCGGCTGCGCTTGTCGCTCAGCTCCTCGCGCAGCGCGATGACCTGGACCTCGTTCTCCGTGAAGGCCTCGCGCGTGCGGGTGAGGGCCTCTTCTTCCTGGCCCCGGCGCTCGGCCAATTCGGAGGCCAGGTGGCGCGTGTCCTCCACGTGCCTGGCCGCCTGGGTGCGCACGGTGTCCAGCTCCTGCTCCTGGACGCGCAGGGCCTCCAGCTCACCGCCCAGCTTCGCGCGGCGCGCCTCCAGGTCCGTGCGCTGGCGCGCGAGGTTGACCAGGTTGCTCTCGTGGTTCGCCAGGCGCGTGGCCACGGCGACCAGCCCGGCCCGCTCCTGCTCCAGGCGCAGGGAGATTTCCGTCTGGAGCACGGAGACGCGGCGCTGCTCCTCCAGGGCCACCGCCATGGCCACTTCGTCTTCCTTGTACGAGCCGGCGATGCCCGACAGCTCCGCCTCGCGGGCCGTCATGGTCCGCACGACTTCGGCCTGCCGCGCGAGCAGCGCGTCCAGCTCCGCCTGCGCGGACTCCACGCGCGCGCCGGTTTCCTCGAAGTCGCGGCGGCCGTAGGACAGCTCCTGCGCCTCGCGCTGCAGGGCGCTCTCCAGCGCGTGCACCTCTCCGGCGTACTGCTGGAGGGCCGCCCCTTCCGCGTCCAGCTCCGCGCGGCGCCGGGTGATGACCTCCTCCAGCTCCTTCACCTTGTCCAGGCCCTCGCGCTCCTCGCCGCCCAGGTTCTCCAGGCGAGACTGGAGCACGCGCTTCTCCGCCATCAGCTCCAGCGAGCGGTGGCTGGTGGAGTGCAAATCAATCTCCCGCATGCGCGCCTTGAGCTTGCGGTACTTCTCCGCCTTCTTCGCCTGGCGCGACAGCGTGTCGAGCCGCTTCTCCAGCTCGCCCGTGATGTCGTTGACGCGCAGGAGGTTGGCCTCGGTGGCCTCCATCTTGCGCTCGGCGGCCTTGCGGCGGGCCTTGTACTTGGTGACGCCCGCAGCCTCTTCCAGCAGGTGCCGGCGGTCCTCCGGCTTGCTGGAGACGATGAGGCCCACGCGGCCCTGCTCGATGATGGAGTAGGCCTTGGTGCCCACGCCCGTGCCGAGGAACAGCTCGGTGATGTCCAGCAGGCGGCAGAGGGTCTTGTTGATGAGGTACTCGGAGTCGCCGTTGCGGAACAGGCGCCGCGTCACCGTAATCTCGCTGAAGCCCTGGTACTGGGGCGCCAGCGTGTCCGTGTCGTCCACGAGGAAGGTGAGCGACACCTCCGCCATGGACAGGGGCGGCTTGTTCTCCGAGCCGTTGAAGATGACGTCTTCCATGCCGCGGCCGCGCAGGTTCTTCGCGCTCTGCTCGCCCATCACCCAGCGGATGGCGTCCACGACGTTGGATTTGCCACACCCATTGGGGCCGACGACCCCGGTGACGCCCTCGTCGAAGGAGAAGACGCTCCGCTCCATGAACGACTTGAAGCCGGTGATGTCCAGGCGCTTGATTCGCATGCCAGCGGGCTCCCTACAGGCCGACGGTGAGACGGGGTGAAAACGCGCGCGGGGCCGGAAAATCGGCTCCGCAGCGTTTGGCAGGAGTACCAACGCACCCCGCCCCGGATCAAGCGTGACCATGCCACGCATGACCCTATGTGCAGTGCTACAGGTTGGTGTGCGAGCGGCCTTGCACCACCCTTGCAAAGCAACCGACCCACCCTACCTTCCTCTTGATCTTTCTGGAGGCGTCCTACGTTTCAGCCCTTGCTCGCCATGTCGCTCCTCGTCGGTGCGGCCCCGACGTCCCAGGTAGCACCCCGGTCTGACATGGTCGTGGCGGCGGCGCCGGCCCCCTGTCCGAACCCCTGGTTTCCCATGGAGGAAGGCCTGTCGCTGACCTACCGGGCGGGCCGCTCGTCAGAGCTGGTGCTGGCGACGAAGGACGTCGCCCCCGCCGCTGACGGGACGGTGAAGGCCACGCTGGCGGTGAGCCTCAAGGGGCGCAGCGGCCAGACGGACCTGACCTGCGACTCCGAAGGCGTCCGCACGGGCCTGGGCGGACTGGAGGGCACGCTCCTGTCCGCGTCCGGCATGGACGTTCAAGTCGTGAACGCGGAGGGCGCGGCAGTGCCGGCGCCGTCCGTGATGGTCCTCGGGGGCACCTGGAAGAACAGCCTGTCGGTGAAGCTCCAGCCGCCGGCCAGGAAGGGCGGCCTGCGCCCCATCATCGCCACGACCTTCGACAAGGAGGCCACGGTGGTGGGCGAGGAGGAGGTCACCGTCGCGGCGGGCACCTTCAAGGCGCTGAAGATCAAGAACATCACCACGGCGCGCGCCAGCCGCCCCGGCTCGGAGGGGCGCTCCATGGAGAGCTTCATGTGGTTCGCGCCGGACGTGGGCATCGTGAAGCTGACCACGGACGGAGAGACGAACCTGGAGCTGCTCAAGGTGGACCGGCCGAACGCCAAGGTGAAGCCGGCGGCCATCCAGGGCGGCGCGAAGAAGAAGGCCGTGAAGCCCACCAAGAGCTAGCGCTTCACCCCGTCTCGCCGGAGGGCACGGGCGGCTCCGTGGGGCGGCTGCCGTCCTTGGGCACCGCCGTGGGGCGCGACTGCGGCTCCACCGTGACACGCACCACGCGGGGGCCGTCCACCTCCTCCACGAGGATGCGCCACATGTCGAGCTTGAGGCTGTCGCCCTTCTCCGGCACCCGGCCCAGCTTCGTCATCAGGTAGCCGGCGATGGTCGTCACCTCGCCCTTCTCGTCGTCGCTCAGGTCGAAGGTGACGTCCAGCTGGGCCTCCAGGTCGTCCAGCTGCGCGGTGCCGGGCAGCTCGAAGCGGCCTCCCGGCAGCGCCCGGACCTCCTCCACGCGCCGTCCCAGCTCCGCCACGTCGCCCACCACCTCCGCAACCACGTCCGCGATGGTCACGAGCCCGGACGTGCCGCCGTGCTCGTCCACCACCATGGCGATCTGCCGGCGCCGGCGGCGGAACTCCGTCAGGAGCTGCTCCAGCGTCGCGTTCTCCGGGATGAAGAGCACCGGGCGCTGCACCTGCGACAGGCTGCGCAGCTCGCCGCGCGACAGGAGGAAGAACAGGTCCTTCACGTTCACCACGCCCTCGACCTCGTCGAGGTTGCCCCGGCACACCGGCAGCCACGTGTGCCCGGACGCCCGCGCGTCGATGACGTTCCTGTCCAGCGCCTCCTCCACGTCCAGGTAGCGCATCTGGTTGCGGGGCACCATCACCTGCCGCGCCGTCTTCTGCGCCATCTCCAGCGCGCGCTCCAGCAGCTCCGCCCGCGCCGTGGTGATGGCGCCGGCCTGCGCGGAGCTGTGCAGGATGACGCGCAGCTCGTCCTCGTTCGTCGCCTCGTGCGACTCACTGGCGGAGTGCAGGCCGAAGGCCTTGAGCACCAGCCCCGCCAGCCAGTTGAGCAGCCGGATGGCCGGGTAGAAGAGGAAGTAGAACGCGCGCATGGGCAGCGCCACCGCGAGCGTCGTCTGCTCCGCGCGCTGGATGGCGACGCTCTTGGGCGCCAGCTCCCCCATCACGATGTGCAGGAACGTGATGATGCTGAAGCCGATGATGCCCGCCGCGGTGGAGCCGTACTTCGCCGCCATCGCCTCCGGCAGCACCTTCTCCACCACCGGGTGCAGCAGGTGTTCGAACGCGGGCTCACCCAGCCAGCCCAGGCCCAGCGACGCGAGCGTGATGCCGAACTGCGTGGCGGACAGGTACGCGTCCAGCTCGGTCACCATCTTCAGGGCCGTGGACGCGCCGGGCGTGCCCTCGTCCACCAGGGACTGCAGGCGCGTGGCGCGGATCTTCACGATGGCGAACTCCGTCGCCACGAAGAAACCGTTCGCGACGACCAGCAGCAGCGCCAGCCCCAGGAAAACCCATTCCATGTGTGATTCCCTCAGAAGAGGGCTTCGAAGTCCGGATCGCCCTTGAGCACGTCGAACATGGGGTCCGCGGACAGCCACCCCAGGACCTTCTGCCGGTCCGCCGCCAGCGCCTTCTGCAGGTACTGGACGGCGTCCTTCGGACGGCCCCACAGCGCGTACAGCGCCGCCAGGTTGTAGTTGAGCAGGAGGTCTTCCGCGTTGAGCGCCCGGGCGCGCTCGTAGGCGCGCTCCGCTTCCGCGTAGAAGCCCTTCTGGGCGTAGCAGATGCCCAGGTCCAGCTGCGCCTCGAAGTTGTCCGGCTCCAGCCGCACCACTTCCTTCAGCTGGGTGATGGAGGAGCGGTAATCCCCCTCATCCATCATCAGCGCCGCCAGTTCGTGCCGGGGGAAGGCGTCCTGCGGGTCCAGCTCGATGGCGGCCTGCAGCTCCCGCATCGCCTCCTCCACCCGCCCCTGGTCCGCGTAGGTGAGCCCCAGGTTCAAGTGGGCGTCCGGGTACTCCGGATCCAGCTCGATGGCTTCCTTGTACTCCTCCACGGCCATCTCGCTGGCGTGGGTGGAGAGGAAGCAGGCCAGGTTGTAGTGCGCGGTGGCGCTCTCCGGCTCCAGCTTGAGCGCGGTGAGGTACTCGCCCAGCGCCTCGCGGAACTGCTTCTTCTCCGCGTAGACCGTGGCCAGGTTGTCGTGCGCGTGCGCCGACGTGGGGTCCAGGTCGATGGCCTTCTTGAACTCCTTGACGGCCTCGTCCAGCCAGCCCCGGTCCGCCAGCTCGATGCCGCGGGTGTTGTGCTCATCGGACAGAGCAATGTTGTCCTTTTCCCGGGCCATGGGCGCGCGGCAATCTACGCGTCGCGCGTTTCCCCGTGCAAGGTAGAGTTTCCCCTTGCCCATGCGCCACGCCGCCCTGCTGCTCCTGCTGTCGCTTTCCGCCTGCCATCCC
>NZ_RAWR01000245.1:0-15399 GCF_003986945.1 Corallococcus sp. AB018
GTGCTGGCGCTGGGGCTGGCGGCGGCGCTGTCCGCGGGGCAGCGCATGCCGGCGCTGGCGCTGTACCTGTTCGCGGACTGCTTCAGCACGTTCGTGTCGTTCCGCTTCTGGGGCCGCATGGCGTCCGCGTTCGACGCGCGCGAGGCGCGCCGGGCCTTCACCGTGCTCAATGGCTTTGGCATGGGCGGCGGCATCGCGGGCGGCCTGCTGGTGCAGGCGCTGGCGGTGCGGCTGGGCACGCCCGCGGTGGTGGTGAGCGGCGCGGTGAGCCTGCTGGCCGCGGGCGCCATCTTCCACCACCTGCACAAGGCGGAGCCGGCTCCGCCCCCGCGCACGCGCTCGCTGCAGGCGTGGTTCCCGGCATGGAGCTACCTGGGGGCGAGCCCCTACGCGCAGGTGCTGGCGGCGCTGGGCATCGCGTTCGCGGTGCTGTCGTCCTTCGTGGACTACCTCTTCCGCCTGCGCGTGGAGGGCACGCTGAGCGAGGACGGGCTGGCGGCGCTGTTCGGCTCGCTGCAGCTGTGGATTGGCCTGTTCTGCGTGGCGTTCCAGTTGCTCGTGGCGGAGCGGCTGCTCAAGCGCATGGGCCTGCTCATGTACCTGGCGCTGGTGCCGCTGGTGCTCGCGCCGCTGGCGGGTGCCACGCTGGCCACCGGGCAGCTGTGGCCGGTGCACCTGCTGCGGCTGGTGGAGACGGCGGTGAGCTACTCCATCCTTCCCGTGGGCATCCAGCTGCTCTACGCGGCGGTGCCGGACGAGCAGCGCGAGGGGCTGCGCAGCGCGGTGGACGGGCTGTTGCGCAAGGGCGGCGTGGTGCTGGCGGGCCTGCTGCTCATCGGCGCGGGCCGGGGCGCCAACGGCATCACCATGGCCGTGGCGGTGGTGGCGCTGTGCGCCGCGCTGGGCCTCCTGCTCGTGCGCCTCAAGCCCGCGTACCTCACGGCGCTGGGCGAGCAGGTGGGCGCGCACGAAGAGGAAGAAGTGGAGCTGGGTGGTGAGGCGCAGAAGCTGCTCGTGGAGGCGCTGGGCGCTCCCACTCCGGAGCGGGTGCTGCGCGCGGTGGACATGCTGGAGCAGGCGGAGGCCGCGCCCTTGCGGCAGCACCTGGCCTCGCTCTTGTCCCATCCCCACGAGCGCGTGCAGGAGCGTGGCGTGACGCTGGCCCTGTCCATGGATGCCCGCGAGCTGGCGCCCATGCTGGAGCGGCTGGTGGAGGAGGGCCCCCGGCGCCCCCGCGACCAGGCTGTGTGGGCCCTGGCGCGGCTGTCCCCGGAGCGCGCGGAGCGGCTCTTGCCGCCGCTGCTCACCAGCTCCGACGTGGGGCTGCGCTGCGCGGCCATTGGCGCGCTGATGCGCACGCAGGGCAACTCCGCGGCGCTGGAGTCCCTGCGTGAATTGCTGGCGAAGGGTGACCATGCACCCGTGGCCGAGCGGCGCGAGGTGGCGCGGCTGTTGGGCCGGCTGAAGGATCCTCGGTTCGCGGGGCCGCTGTCGCTCTACCTGGAGGACATGGACATCTCCGTGCGGCGCGTGGCGCTGGTGGCGGTGGGCGAGGGCGGCTACGTGGAGCTGGCGCCACGCCTCTTGCCGTTCCTCGGCTGGCGCGAGGAGCGTCCGGCCGCGCGTGAGTCGCTGGTGCAGCTAGGCGACGCGGTGACGCCGCTGTTGGAGCTGCAGCTCAACAACAAGGCCGCGCCGCTGGCCATGCGGATGCAGCTGCCCCGCGTGCTGCGCGGCATCGGTTCGTCCGCGGCGCTCAACGCGCTCCTGTTCTCCAACGTGCGCGACGACGCGGCGCTGCACTTCCGCATCGGCGCGCAGCTGTCGCGCCTGCGTGAGGAGCAGCCGGACCACCCGGTGGACGTGGACCGCATCCACGAGGCGCTGGGCCGCCGCCGCGACACGTATCGCCAACTGGTGGGGGCCTTCCGCGACGTGCAGGCGGCGCTGGGTCCCCAGTCGCTGCTCACCCGCGCGGTGGGCGACCGGTTGGATCAGGCGCTGGAGCTTTCGTTCTTCCTCTTGGGCCTCCTGCACCCGCCGCAGGCCATGCGCCGCATCCACCAGCACCTGGTGGGCAACGATTCGCGCCGTCGCGCCTATGCGTTGGAGCTGCTGGAGAACCTGGTGGCGCAGGAGGAGCGCGAGCTGGTGATGGAGCAGGTGGAGGCCCACCACCGCGAGTTGCCGCCTGGAGCGCCGGGCCGTCTGTGGCGGCGGCTGGCGGGGCTCGTGCAGAGTGAGGACCTGGTGCTGCGCGCGTGCGCCCGCCACGTGGCGCGGGTGAATGGCCTGGACGTGCTCCCGCAGGAGGGTGACATGAGCGATACCATCGTCCAACGGATGTTCGCCCTGGAGGGCGTGAGCGTCTTCTCGCAGAGCGACGTGGATGACATCGCCGCCATCGCGGAGGTGGCGCGAGAGGCGTCCTACAAGACGGGCCAGCGGCTCTACAGCCAGGGCGACCCGGGCGACGCGCTCTACGTCATCGTCGAGGGCGCGGTGGACGCGTTCCGCAACGGCGAGCACGTGCTGCGCTTCCAGGCGAAGGAGGCCATTGGCGAGGTGAGCCTGCTGGACGGCGCGCCCCGTCCCACGGACATGGTGGCAGCGGTGGATTCGCGCGTGCTCGTCATCGACCGGCGCGACTTCCTGGACCTGCTCGCGGACCGGCCGGAGCTGCTCACGGGCTTCTTCCGCTCCGTGAGCCAGCAGCTCCAGAGCGTCATCGACCTGCCCGCGCGCCGTGAGGAGGGCCAGCGGCTGGAGCTGGGCGCCCCCCAGCAGCCCCCCTCGCCGCTGGAGGGCATTGGCGGCCTGCCGCCCGAAGGCAACGCGCCCTCGGACGTGTGAGTCAGTCCCCCGCGCCGTGCGCGGGCGGGGCTTCACCGCTCTTGAGCGCGGGCGGCTGCATGGGGTCCAGGCCGATGAGGTGCGCCGAGGCCACCGGGATGAACGGCCGCGTGAAGCAGCGGAACGGCGGGATGCTGCCCACGAACCGCGTGAGCGCGAGCCCCGCGAACACCCACGGCTGACGCTCCACGACGGCGATGGGCGCGGCGACTCCTTCCGAGCGGCGGGCCAGGCGCGCCGCGTAGTTGCGCAGGGGCCCCACGTGCAGGGCGGGCAGCGCGCTCCAGACGCGCACGAACCAGGGCGGACGCGTGACGGGGGCCATCCACGCGCGGTCGCTCTTGGCGGCGGTGAAGACGAGCAGCCACCAGAAGCCCCAGACGCTGCTGAGAATGGTGAACGACTTCGGGAACCAGCACAGCGGGATGCAGAGCAGGAGGATGGCGGGAATCCCCACCAGGAACAGCATGAGGGCCCGCCAGCGGCGCTGGAACTTCGCGCGCAGCCAGGGGACGTTGAGGCGCACGCGCGGGGAGATTTCGGGGTCCTCGGGAGGCACACCGGTGGCGAGGCTGGCCTCGCGCGACAGGACCGTGTGGTAGTCGCGCGACAGGGCGACGACGATCCACTGCACCGCGCTCAGCGAGCCGAAGAAGAGCGCCCAGAACTCCCAGCTGCCCAGGAAGAAGATGCCGTTGCGCACCTTGGGCGCGTCGACGTTGAACCCCTTCTTCTGGTGTTCCTTCTGGACGCGCGGGCCCTTCGCGTTCGCCTCCGGGACGTCCCGCAGGGCCTCCTCCACCTCCGCCCGGACGATGGCGGAGATCTGGTCGCCCAGGGAGTCCTCCGCGTCCCCGGTGTCGCTCGCGGTCTCGTCGGCGTTCCGCGCGGAGCCGGTTTGCGGCTCGGCCGCTGCGTGTTCCTCCTTTGCCTCCTCGACGGCGGTGGCGGCCTCATCCGCCGCGTCCTCGGCGGTGGTGGCGGCTTCTTCCGGAGGAAGGTCGCCGGTCTTGCCCGCGTTGACGGCCTCTTCGACGAGCGCGGTGAGCGCCTTCTTCATGGCGGCCGGATCACCCTTCGCGGCCTCCAGCTCCTTCGCCCGCTGTTCGATACGGGCCTGCGCTTGCTCACGCGCGGCGCAGGCCTCGGGCGTCTCCTTCCGCCGCTCCTGCTTCTTCGCTTCCTGTTCTCCGTCGAATAGGTGGAACGCCCACCCCGCGGCGATGGCCAACAGGAACGCCGTCTGGAGCGCGGTCACCTTCACGTAGGTGGCGCGGACCGCGGGGCTCGCGAGCGTGACGCGGGCGATGTGGAAGGGCAGGGCCACCCCGTAGAAGAACTGGCGGATGCGGCCCTTGGGCAGCTGGCCCTTCGTGGACTGGAAGTGCTCGGCGCCACCCCGAACCTCGCCCCACAGCTCCGAGGCGAAGTTCCGGCCCCGGGAGTCCCCTCGTCCACTGGGAGTCCCGCCGTCCTTCTCCTCCTGTAAAGGCTTGAAATCCTTGCCTTTCATGCCCGTCATTGCCTCACGCTACCACGCTGGGGATGTGCTAAAGGCCCGGCCGTGAACCCGAACCCTCTCTCGCTGCGTCCCTTCCGTCGTCCTTCCCGCCAGCTCACGCTGTCGTCCGGCGCGCTGGTCCTCGCCTTGGGAGCCCTCGCGGGTTGTGAGAAGACTCCCCCGCCGGCTCCGGCCACGCCGCCCCCGGCGGCCGAGCCCGCGAAGCCCGCCGTGCCTTCTGAGGTGACGGTGCTCGTCACCGGCAGCGCCCGTGGCCAACTCCTGCCCGTTGACGGCAAGGGCGGCGCCGCGGAGCTGATGGGCCGTTGGGTGAATGATGAAAAGCACTGTGCCGGTCCGCTGAAGGACGGCCAGGCGACCTGTCCGGATGCCGGCACGCTCGCCCTGACGACGGGCGACCTGTGGACGGGCCCGGCCATCTCCTCCTTCTTCCTGGGTGCTCCGACGGCCGAAGTGATGGGGCACATGGGCTTTGCGGCCTCTGCTCTGGGCAACCACGAGCTGTCGTACGCCAAGGATTCCTTCCTGAAGAACCGCACGGCCGGGGGCTTCCCCTTCCTGGCCGCGAACCTGAAGGTGACGGACGCGACGCTGGCGAAGGACCTGTCCATGCCCGCGTTCCAGGTCTACGAGCGGCGGGGCCTGAAGATTGCGGTGGTGGGCCTCACCTCCCAGAAGACGGTGCGCACGGCGATGTCCGGCCGCGCCGAGGGCCTGGAGGTCACCCCCAACGAGGACGCGCTGAACACGGCCATCCCCGAGGCTCGCAAGGCGGGCGCGGACGTGGTGGTGGTGGTAGCGGATCAGTGCCCCACGGACCTGCAGCCGGTGCTGGCGAAGCACGCGGACTGGAAGGTGTCGCTGGTGGCCGGTGGCCGCTGCGGCACGGACGCCCCGGGCGTGAAGACCGAGGGTGACACCACGTACGCGTCGCTGGGTCGCGGCTTCGATTCGTACCTGCGCGCGCAGCTGAAGTTCGACCCGGCGAAGCCGGCGGGCCAGAAGCTGACCGGCGTGGACACGAAGGTCGTCGAGGTCGCGGGCGGCACGCCGGACGCGGAGACGGCGAAGCGCATCGCGGAGTGGCAGACGAAGGTGGACCAGGCGCTGGGCCGGAAGATCGGTTTCACCAAGACGGGCATCCCGCAGGACTCGCCGCTGATGGCGAAGTGGGTGGCGGGCGCGGTGCGCACGCAGCTCAACACCGACGGGGCCATCCTCAACAAGGGCGGCATCCGCAATGGCCTGGCCAAGGGTGAAGTGACGCTGGGCAGCGTGTACTCGGCGATGCCGTTCGAGAACTCGCTGCTCACCGTGAAGCTCAAGGGCGAGGACCTGGCCAAGCAGCTGGCGAACCCGGACGCGCTCGTGGCCGGCTTCACCGCGGCGGGCAAGGGCAAGTTCAAGGACGCCCAGGGCAAGGCGCTGGATCCGAAGAAGGAGTACACGGTCGCCACGGTCGAGTACCTGTACTTCGGCGGTGACGGCTTCGACTTCGAGAAGCTGGACACGGACCCGGCGGAGACGGGCATGGCTTGGCAGACGCCCGTTGTCGAGTGGACGGAGGCCCAGGCCTCCACCGAGGCGAAGCCGCTGGAGAAGCTGGTCAAGTAGCGCTTCGCGGTCCTGAAGCACCGGGGCGCCGGAGTCCTCCCTCGAAACGGGGAGGGCGGCCGGCGCCTCGCCGTTTCCGGGGCTCGGTTAGAGTGGGCCCATGGAGATGGCGGAGTTCATCGAGACGCGGCGCCCGCGCTGGCAGCAACTGGAGTCGCTGCTGGACAAGTCCGAGGGCGAGGGGCTGCGCAAGCTGAGCCTGGACGAGGCCCGCTCGTTGGGGAAGCTGTACCGCGCCGTCTCCAGCGACCTGTTGTGGGTGCGCGCGCGCAGCGGCTCCGCGGATGTGAGCGCGTACCTCAACGACCTGGTGGGCCGCGCGTACGCGCTGACGTATCCGGGCCGCCGGCCCCGGTTCGCGGACGTGTGGGCCTTCGTGGCGCGCGGCTTCCCGGCGCTCCTGCGTCATGAGTGGCGCATGTACGTGGCGTCGGTGCTGCTGTTCCTGGCGGGCGCGGGCTTCGGCTACGTGGGCATGGTGGTGGATCCGGACGCCGGGCACTACCTGGTGCCCGGGCAGCACATGAGCCTGGACCCCGTGAAGCGCGCCGCGGACGAGGCCGCGGGCAAAGGCATGACCGTGGAGGAGCAGGCCCAGTTCACGACGTTCCTCTTCACGCACAACATCCAGGTGGCCTTCCTGGCGTTCGCGCTGGGCGTCACGCTGGGGCTGGGCACGGCGGTGATGCTGTTCGTCAACGGCCTGTTCCTGGGGGCGCTCGCGCAGGTGTACGCGGCGAAGGGGATGGCCGGGTGGTTCTGGGCGTGGATCCTCCCGCACGGCATCCCGGAGATTTCGGCCATCTGCATCGCGGGCGCGGCGGGGCTCGTCATCGCTCGGGGCATGGTGGCGCCGGGTGGGTTGTCTCGCGGGCAGGCGCTGCGCAAGGAGGCGGTGACCGCGGTGAAGATGTTGTTCGGCACGCTGGTGCTGTTCGTGCTCGCGGGCTTCATCGAAGGCACCGTGTCGCAGATTCATCCTCCGAAGCTGTCGGTGGCCTTCAAGGTCGGCTTCGCGCTCACGGTGGGGGCGGGCGTCTACGCGTACCTGCTGTCGGACTGGATGCGCGGCCGACGCGGGGATGCGCGTACGACGGCGGAGCTGGCGGGATGAGTGGGCCGGACCTGTCCGTGCCTCCGCTGCCGCGCGAGCCGGAGGTGCTGATTGAGTGCCCGCGCTTCTCCATGGTGAAGCGGCGCGCGGACGGCTCGGTGGACTTCGTGTCGCCGCTGCCGTGTCCGTACAACTACGGCTCCATTCCGGGCCTGCTGTCGGATGATGGAGACCCGCTGGACGCGGTGGTGCTGGGGCCTCGGCTGTCGCAGGGTCAGCGCGTGCGCATGCCGGTGGTGGCCGTGCTGGGCTTCATCGACGCGGGGAAGGGCGACCCGAAGGTGGTGTGCGGGACGCATCCGATGACGCCCGCCGAGCGCGCGGGCCTGGAGCGCTTCTTCCGCGTCTATGCCCTGTTCAAGCGGGGTCTGCACCGCGTGCGCGGCGACGTGCCCGACACGCGCTTCGTGGGCTGGCTGCGTGAGGGACCCGAGGCCTAGCCGAGGGCCTTCGTCATCTTCAGGACCCGGTTCATCCGGAGGCCCTGCTGGATGGGGCCCACCCACTGCTCTGGTTGGAAGCCCACGCGCGTCCAGAAGCGGCGCCCGGTGTCGTTGTGCTCCACCACCGCCACTCGCAGCAGCCGGCCGCCGTTCGCGCGCGCGTAGGCCTCGTAGGCGTTCAGCACGGCCTCGCCACGGCCGTGGCCCCGGGCCTCTGGGGCGAGGAGGAGCAGGCCGATGTACCACTCACCCGGCGCCGGAAAGTCGCGCAGCGCTTCGAGCATCCCCGCGAGGCCGCTCTGCGCGTCGCGAAGCGCGAAGAGGTGGCCCTGTCCGGGGGCGAGCGTGGGCGGACGCGCGCGAGGGATGTTCCGGGCCTGATCCGGAAGCGCGGGGCGGCCATAGGCGATCTGATGGTAGTCCTCGCAGCGGTCGAGGAGCGGTTGCAGGACGTGCGTGTCGTTGTCGTCGACGGGGACCGCCGTGAAGTCCGCTGTCTGGAATGCCGTCCGGGTCATGGCTCCCCCCTACAGAACGCCGCGCGCCTTGATGTCGAGGTACCGATTCACGGCCGCGAGGCTCAGTTCATCCGGTGCGACGTCCAGCATCTGCACGCCGCCCTTGCTCACGCGCGCCTTGAGCACCTCGCGGTCCGTGAGCAGCTCCGACGCCACCGCGTGCTGGAACGCTTCCTCCGGTCCTGACGGCGGCGTGCGCAGCAGCTTCTGCAATGCGGTGTCCTTCACGGACAGGCACAGCGGGACGTGGCGGCGGGCCAGCCGGTGCAGCGGGGCCACCAGCGTTCCGGCCTGCTCCTCGTCGAGGAAGTCCGTGAAGACGCACAGCAGGCTGCGCCGATTGAGGCGCACGTTCAGTTCCTTGAAGAGCGCCAGGTAGTCCACGTACGTGAGGCTGGGCGTCGTGGAGTAGAGCGTGTCCACCAGCTTGCGGTACTGGCCCCGGCCCGCCGCGGGCGGCAGGTAGGCCTTCACCCCGTCCGCGAAGAGGGCCAGGCCCACTCGGTCCCCGTTGCGGATGGCCACGAAGGCGAGGAACAGCGCCGCGTTCACCGCGTGATCCAACTTGGTGAGGCCGTCCACCTGGGCCGCCATGGAGCGCCCCGCGTCCACGCAGATGATCAGCGCCTGCGAGCGCTCCGACTCCAACACCCGCGTCACCGGCTTGCCCCGACGCGCGGTGGCCTTCCAGTCCACGTCGCGCACGCTGTCGCCCTGGGCGTAGTCGCGCAGGCGCGCGAACTCGCTGCCCTGGCCGTCACGCCGCAGCTGCCGCAGACCCAGGTTCACCAGGTCCAGCGCCGCGCCGGACAACAGCAGCCTGCGGGCTCCTCGCAGGTCCGGGTACACCGACACCGAGCGCTCGGCCGGGAACGTGCGCTCGTGCGAGACGAGCCCCAGCGGACCGCGAACGCGCACGTGCACGGCGCCGAAGCTGAACTTGCCTCGCTTCGCGGGCGTGGCCCGGTACACCCAATGTGTCTGGCTGTCCGGCGTGAGGCGCAGCGTCGCCTCCGAGGGCTCCACGGTGAACGACGGCGGCGCGTCGTCCTTCACGCGCACCTCCACCGTGCCTCCGCCCCGGTGCACCAGGCGCAGCTCGACGCGATTGGCCACGCCCACGTTGAGGCGCTCCGGCAACAGGCGCTCCACCTCCAGCCGCACGCGGCGGGCCTGGAGGAAGTCGAACGCGGCCAGCGCCACGGCCAGCGCGTCCAGCGCCAGCACCGCGCCGCCCAGGCCCGGGAAGAAGCCCGCCAGCGCCATGGGCAGCGCGAGCAGGGCAAGCAGCCCCCACAGGCGCTCGGAGGGAATCACCGGGGGACCTCGACGCCCTGGACCACCTCGCGCAGCACGTCCGCGGGCGTGGCCCCGTCCAGCTCCGCGTCCGGCGAGAGGAGCAGCCGGTGACGCAGCACCGGGCCCACCAGGAAGCGCACGTCGTCCGGCGTGACGAAGTCGCGGCCCCGCAGCACCGCCAGCGCCTTCGACGCGAGCAGCAGGTGCACGCCCGCGCGCGGTCCCGCGCCCAGACGGATGTTGGGCGAGCTCCGCGTCGCCGCCACCACCTTGCGGATGTACCCGAGGACCGGCGGCTCCACGTTCACCGTGCTGAGCGCCGAGCGCGCCTGGAGCAGGTCGTCCTTCGTCACCGCCGCGTTCACGCCCGCGCGCGCCAGGTCGCCCGCGTCGAAGCCCCGGTGCACGGACTCGAGGATGGCGTCCTCCTCCTCCGGCGCGGGGTAGCCCACGTCGATCTTCAGGAGGAAGCGGTCCAGCTGTGCCTCGGGGAGCGGGTACGTGCCCTCGGACTCCACCGGGTTCTGCGTGGCGAACACCGTGAACATGGGCGACAGCTGGAGGTTCTTGCCCTCCAGCGACACGGCGCGCTCCTGCATGGCCTCCAGCAGCGCGGACTGCGTCTTCGCGGGAGCGCGGTTGATTTCGTCCGCCAGCAGCAGGTCCGTGAAGATGGGGCCTCGCGCGAGCACGAAGGCCTGGGACTTCAGGTCGAAGACGCTGGTGCCCAGGATGTCCGCGGGCATCAGGTCCGGCGTGAACTGGATGCGCTTGAAGTCCGCACCCACGCTGCGCGACAGCGCCTTGGCCATCAGCGTCTTGGCCACGCCGGGCACGCCCTCCAGCAGGATGTGTCCGCCGGCCACGAGCCCGCAGAGCATCAGCTCCAGTGGTTCGTCCTGCCCGACCACGGCCTTGCGCACCTCCGCGAGGACGCCCTCACGGATGGCGTTCGCGGCCCGCACGGCGTTGCCGGTGTCCGGGAAGGGAGGAGGGGAGAAGGGCGGGGCGTTCATGTTGTTCCGGGGCGGGGCCGGCCGGTGCCGGCGGGGTGGATGCGCTCGCGCAGTCGCGCGGCGGAAGTGGCGAGGGCCTGGATGTCGGCGTCCGTGCGGACAGTCTCGGACTGGCGGGTCACGTCGAGCAGCCCGTCCGCCAGGTCCTGGCGTCCGCGCGTGCGCAGCCCTTCCGCGACGGCGACCGCGGTGGAGTGCGAAGGCAGGCCCGCGAGCGGCGCCAACTGCTGCGTGAGGCCGCGCGAGATGAGTCCCGCGGCGAAGCCGTGGTGCTGGCCCTCGCGATACAGGCGGCTCATGGCGAAGAGGGCGTCCGTGGCGCCCACGCGCATGGACTCCGGCGGAGGGAGCGGACGGCCGAAGCGCTTCAGCGCGCCCGCCCACAGCACGACGCCCAGGAGCAGCTGCGCGACGGCGAAGTGGAGGCCGTAGCGGCGCGCGAAGTCCACGAGCGAGCGCTCGTTGGTGAAGCCGTGGTGGAACTCGTCGAAGGCGAAGGGGCCGGGGCCCAGGGCCTCCAGCGCGCTCAGCCAGAACTGCGCGTTGTCCGCCCTCGCGAGCGCCGGGTTCATCGCGAGCTCCGGGGCGCCCACCACCAGCACCCGGCCCTTGCCCGCGTGAATCACCGCCGCCACGGGGAAGCCCAGGCGTTCATCTTCCAGCACCGTGACGGCGCCCTCCGGCAGCCGGAGGTAGGCCTGGACCTTCGCCTCCACGCGCTCCACGCCCAGCGTGTACGGCGTGGGCAGCGACGGCACCAGCGTGCGCATGGGCAGCGTCACGTCCGCCTTGTCCAGCTTCACGCCCAACTCGTCCAGGAGCGCGTTCTCCTTCGAGCCCCAGGGCACGTACACGAGCGAGGCACCGGCGCGGACATGGGACAGCACGCGCTCCACCTCGTCGTCGTCCAACTGCTGCGCCCGCAGGGCATTGAAGCCCGTGTGCGGCGCTTCCTCGTCGTCCACGCCCGCGTCTGGATCCGAGGCGAGCCGCGTCTGATCCGGATCCTCCTCGTGCGAGTCCTGGACCTCCACGGCGAGCAGCACCAGCGCCTCATGACCGGTGAGCAGGCGCAGGTCCGCCATGTTGCGCGTCACCGGCAGGCCGCTCTCCTGCGCGAGCAGGTAGAGGGCACGCGCGCCGTCCGGTTCCGCGCGGAAGGTGGACAGCGGATCCGCGAAGCCGCCGCGCTGGGCGCCGCGCACCAGGAACGCCCCGAGCACGCCCGCGAGCAGCAGGCTTCCCAGCACGAGCAGCGGGAAACGGTCACGCACCGACGGCCTCCTGCGCGGCTGGCGCGGCGAGCAGCGGGGCGGTGATGGCGCGGAACTCGGTATAGCCGTCGGCGCTCACGGGCACGTTGCCGTACCACGCGAAGTCGAAGCGGCGCGTCAGCTCACGGAATGGGGCCTTCACCTCCGGGCGGCCCCGGAACGCGCGCAGGTAGTCCCAGTTGGACAGCGTCTCGTCGTAGTGGATGGCGCCGTCACGATGCAGGCGCGACAGGAGCGCGAGGTACAGGTTGCGCACCGCCTCGCGGTACTCGCCCTTCGCGGCCAGCGCGTCGGCCAGATGCGCCCAGCCCTCGGGCGGACGCGACAGCGCGTGGTCCGGGCTGCCCGCGAGCGCCGCGGCGTCCATGGTGCTCACCTCCAGCGCCGGGCCCGACTTCTCGCGCTTGCGCCGCAGCACGTTCACGACCACCACTCCCAGCACCGCCAGCGTCAGCGCGACCAGCATCACGACGAGGGCGTTCGCCGCCGCGCCTCCGCTCACGGGCAGGGCCGTGTCATGCGACTGGGGCCGCGGGTTGTTGCGCTTGAAGAAGTCCCTCAACCACTCGCCCAGCTTGTCGATGAAGCGGCGCCACCAGCTCGGCTCCGAAGGAGGGACCTCTTCCTCCTTGGGTTCGGCCGGGGCCTTCTCCGGGCGCTCCTGGAACTCCGGCCGCGCAAGGATGGCCCGCGCCCGGTCCGTGGCCGCACGCGCATCCGCGCGCGCCTGGGCCTCGGCCGTGGCCGTCACCTGCGCGAGCCCGTTCTCCAGCGCCACCGCCGCCGTCTCGCAGTCCTCGTCGTCGTAGGCCAGCTGCTCCAGGTGGCGCACGAAGCGCTCGAGCTTGACCGTCTCCCGCGCGTTCAGCGCGTCGAAGTCCTTGAGCGCCGTGCCCTCCACCTGTTCAGGCAGCTCGCACTCCGTCGCGACCTTCTCCAGCCGGGTGCGCAGCGCCTTGCGGTCCACGGGCGCGGTGGCCTCCGGCGCGGCCTCCACCGGCGCTGGGACCGCGAGCAGCAGGCCCGTGGCCAGCAGCAGCGCCGCGGCCACGCCCTTGGATGCGAGCACCCCTCGCTGCGTACTCCGCTCCGGGAGCTGTTGAACGGCGGCCAGCAGGTCCAGGCCTTCCTGCCGCACGCGTCCGTCCACCAGCAGCAACGTGGCGGTCGCCGCGCGCAGGGGCTCGAAGAGGGCGAACGTCGTCGCGGCGAGGAACACGAGCCACGGCGGGTTGTCCAACGACGCGAACCGCTCCGCGAACGTCAGGTCGATGCCCACGAGCTGCCGCCCGAGATACAGCAGGAAGTTGAGCCCCACGTGCAGGTTGAGGAACACCAGCACCTGCACGCCCATCAGCCAGCGCACCGCGGTGGCCGTCCCTCGCGACGGGCCCAACAGCTTCGAGCCCACCGCGTACAGCTTCAGCGGGCTGCCCCGGCCCTGCATCGTCGCCGCGTAGCCCACGCCCTGCGCGGAGAGGAGGAACAGCGCGATGCCCAGCGAGAAGGTCAACGTCAGCACGTTGAAGAGCGCCAGGTACGCCACCGCGATGAACAGGCTGGGCAGCCTCTCCATCGCCGCGCGCAGGGATTGGCGCACGGACGGCTCCGCCTTCGCGCCCAGCAGCACCTCTTGAACGTAGTGGCACGCCGCGCCCTGGCCCACGCCCCGCAGGAACCACGCGAGCGTCACGTACAGCGCGGGCAGGGTAGGGGAGCGCCCATGATCCACGGCGTCCACCAGGTGCAGCAGCGCGGCCACCACCGCCGCGCCACCCGGCAGCGTGAGGGCCCACACGCCCGCGTCGCGCGCGCACAGGCGCAGCGCCGCGTCCATCAAGGCCACCGGACCCCGGGGGCGCAATTCCAGTGCGGAGACGGCCATCGCGTCAGCTCACCGCGTGCGCCGCCAACAGGACGCCGCCCCACACGAGCACGACGCCCACGAGCGCCAGCACCACGTGCGCCACGCTCCACTCGCGCCGTGGCAGCGGCCCCTCCAGCGCCTTGCGGCGCTTCTCGAGGCAGCTGGCGCAGCGGTTGATGCCCTCGAACTGCGTGGTGCACTCGCGGCAGATGACGCGCCGACACTCCACGCAGACGCCCAGGCCCGCGCGGTCCGGGTGGTAGTGGCAGCGGCCCGAGCCCTGAATCATGCGCTCACCTTACGCAATCCAGGGCTCGCCACACCACCCCCGCGCGGGCTTCCCGGGGACTACATCTCGTCGAAGAACTCGTCGTTGTAGGTGTACCGGCCCAGGCGTTTGACGAGCGCCTCCATGGCCTCCACCGGCTTCACGGAGAAGAGCATCTGCCGCAGCTTCTTCACCTTCTCGTATTCGCGCAGGGTGAAGAGCTTCTCCTCCTTGCGCGTGCCGGACTGGGGGATGTTGATGGCCGGGAAGATGCGCTTCTCCGCGAGCAGGCGGTCCAGGGTGACCTCGGAGTTACCCGTGCCCTTGAACTCCTCGAAGATCACCTCGTCCATGCGGCTGCCGGTGTCGATGAGCGCCGTGCCGATGATGGTGAGCGAGCCCGCCTCCTCCGTGGCGCGCGCGGCGCCGAAGATGCGCTTGGGGCGCTCCAGGGCGCGGCTGTCCACGCCGCCCGTCATGGTGCGGCCGGAGCTGTCCACTTCCTTGTTGTAGGCGCGCGCCAGGCGGGTGATGGAGTCCAGGAGGATGACCACGTCCTTGCCGGATTCCACCAGCCGGCGGGCGCGCTCCAGCGCGAGCTCCGCGACCTTGAGGTGGTCACCCGTGGGCCGGTCGGAGCTGGAGGCGATGACCTCCGCCTTGATGCTCCGGCGCATGTCCGTCACTTCTTCCGGGCGCTCGTCGATGAGCACCACCATGACGTGGCACTCCGGGTGGTTCTGGATGACGGCCTGCGCGATGCGCTGGAGCATGATCGTCTTGCCCGTCTTGGGCGGGGCGACGATGAGCGCGCGCTGACCCTTGCCGATGGGCGCGATGAGGTCCAGCACGCGCGTGACCATCTCCTTGTGGCCGCTCTCCAGCTTCAGCCGCTCGGTGGGGTCCACGGAGGTGAGGTCCGCGAAGTGCGGCAGCCGGGGCGCGCCCTCCAGCGGGCGGCCGTCCACCGTGTCCACCTTCTGGATGACGCCCTTGTGGCCGCGCATCTGCGCGAACGCGGTGAGGTACTGGCCCTGCCGCAGGCGCAGCTTCTGCACCAGGTTCTTCGGCATCTCCGGGTCGTCCGGCGACGCCAGCAGGTTGCGCTTCACCTGACGCAGGAACGCGTTGGGGCCCTTGGACTCCGTGTCCAGCACGCCCTCCACGGGCGCCAGGTTCTGCTGCGGCGCGCCCTGGGCGTGCCCGCCGCCGCGCTGCTGTTGCTGATGGCGCGGGTGCTCGTGCCGCTGCGGCGGCGGTTGCGGCTGGCCGCCGTCCTGCGGGCGGCTCTCCTGGCCCTGCGGCTGGCCGCCGCCCTGGGGCGGCTGCTGTTGCTGCTGCGCCTGGCGCTGGCGGTACTGCTCCAGCTCCTGCGGCGTCAGGAAGACCTGCACCTGCTGGCCGTCCGGGCCCGCCTGCATGCGGTAGGCCTGGCCTTCCGGGGTGAGGTGCACCTGCGCGCCACGACGGCGGCGGCGGCGACGGCGGCGGCGGCCGCCCTGGCCAGCGGCTCCGGGGGCGCCGTTCTGGCCAGCGCCACCCGCGGAGGCCTCACCGTCGTCGGGGCCCTCGTCGCCCTCGTCGTCACCGCCGTCATCGTCCGCCTCGGGG
>NZ_RAWR01000246.1:0-15315 GCF_003986945.1 Corallococcus sp. AB018
ACGCTGCTGTGGGGCGGGGCGCGGTCGGAGCGGGTACAGGGGCCGGCGTGCCGCGCGGCGCTGCGAGGGGCGGAGTTCGAGGCGCGGGATGACCTGGCGTCGGCGCTGGGGCGGCTGCCGCCGTTGCGGCCGTGTGGCCTGCGGGTGGTGGTGAGCGACTTCCTCTTCGAGACGGACCTGGAGGCGCTGTGCGCCCGGCTGTCGCGAGGAGCGTCGGCGCTGTTCCTGGTGCAGGTGCTGGACGCGGAGGACCTGGAGCCCTCGGGTGGTGAGGGCGCGCGGCTGGTGGACGCGGAGAGTGGTGTGGCGCTGGAGGAGTTGCTGACGGACGGCGTGCTGGCCGCCTACGCCCGCCGCTTCGCGGAGCACCAGCGTGCGCTGCGAAGCGCGGCGGTGCGGGCGCGGGGAGCGCTGCTCACCGTGAACGCGGCCGAAGGGTTGCGCGCGCAGGTGGCGGGGCCGCTGCGCGCGTTGTTCGTCGCGGGAGGCGGGGCGTGAGCTTCGGACTTCCCTGGGGACTGCTGGCGTTGGGCGCGCTGGTGCCGCTGGTCGCGGCGTACTTCCTGCGCCGCCGGCAGAAGCCGGTGGTGGTGAGCGCGTTGTTCCTGTGGCGCACGCCGCGTCCTCGCGCGGAGGGCGGGCCCCGGTGGGAGCGCTTCACGCGTGAGGCGTCGCTGCTGCTGGAGGCGCTCGCCGTGCTGGCCGCCGCGCTGTACCTGGCGGACGTGCGGCTGGGGGAGAACGCTCGGCGCCGTCATCTGGTGCTCGTCGTGGACGGCAGCCTGTCCATGTCCGCGCGGACCCCGGATGGCAAGACGGTGCTGGAGCACGTGCGCACGGAAGCCGCGAAGCGCGTGGAGTCGGAACGCGCGACGCACGTCACGGTGCTCGCGAGCGGCGTGGCGCCCCGGGTCCTCGCTGGACCGGAGGCCGATGCGTCGCGTGCCCTGGGCGCGCTGGAGTCCTTCCAGGCGCGCGGTCCGGACCATGACGTCACGGCTTCGCTCCTGTGGGCGCAGGAGCTGGCTGGCCCGGGCAAGCACGTGCACTTCTTCACTGACGCGCCGCCCTCCGAGGACACGACCGTGCCGCCCTCCGTGCGTTGGACTGCGCTGGGGCGCTCCCAGGGCAACGTGGCGTTGGTCTCCGCGCAGCGGCGCGACGAAGGCGGCCGGGCCACGGTGACGCTGCGGGTCGCTCGCTTCGGGGCGGGGCCTTCGGAGATTGATGCACGCGTGCGCGCGGCACCCGGACCGGGCGCGCGGGAAGGCACCGAACGCACGGAGCGCATCGCGTTGCCGGAAGAGGGCGCCGCGACCGTGCGCCTCACGTTTCGCGAGGCCGGCGACGTGGAGGTGTCCCTGCCGGACGACGCGCTGCCCGAGGACGGACACGTGCGCCTGCCCCCGTCCCCCGTGATGCCGGTGGCCGTGGGGCTGACGGAGGGCCTGTCGCCCGCGTCGAAGCAGGCGCTGGAGCGCTTCCTGGCCGTGTCTCCCGATGTGGCGCACGGCCCTCCTGTTCCCGGCGCGCCGGTGCTGTCCGTCGGCCCCGCGCGCGCGGAGGCCCGTGTGACGCTGGGCGCGGAGGGACCGCTGCGCACCTTCGTGGGGCCGTTCTTCACGGAGAAGGGCAGCACGCTGATGGACGACGTGCAGCTTTCGGGCGTGCGGTGGACGGCGGGCGCGAACCCTCCGGGCCGTCCGTTGATGACCGCGGGCGAAGCCGTGCTCGTGTCGGAAGAGGAGGGCGGGCGGCTGCACCTCAACGTGGACCTGGCGCGCTCCAACCTCCAGCGGACCACCGCCTGGCCCGTGTTGCTGGGCAACGTGGTGCGTGATGCGCGGCGGCTTCGCGAGGGCTTCCCCCGGCGTCAGCTCAACCTGGGCGAGTCGCTCTCCGTGGTGACGGAGGCCGGTGCACGCTACGCGCTGAAGGGACCCGCGGGCCGCAAGCCCGTGTTTGGCGCGGGTGCGCTGAGCCTGCCCGCGCCCACCAGCCCCGGTCGCTATGTGCTGGAGCGCGAGGGCCGTGAAGTAGACTCGCTGGAGGTGCTGGCGCTGGATGCTCGGGAGTCGGACCTGCGTGGCCGGGGCAGCGCGGACGTGGCCGCGAAGGAAGCGGGCGAGGACTCGGAAGGGAACAGCGGCCATGAGCGCGCCCGCTGGCCCCTGGTGGTGCTGCTGGCCGCGCTGCTGGCGGACTTCTACGTCACGAGGAAGGCATGACCTTCACCCTTCCCCAGGCGTGGCTGCTGCTGTTGCCGCTGGGACTCTTCCTGTGGCGCTACGGCCGGAGGCCCGGTCCGCCCATGGTGCTGCGGTGGGCGCTCCTGGTGCTCGGCGTGGGCGCGCTGTCCGGGCCGGAGCTGCGGCTGGCGAACGCGGGCAGCGACGTGGCCGTGGTGGTGGACCGCTCACGCTCCATGCCGCTGGACGTGGACCGCGTGGCGCAGGAGCTCGTCTCGCTGGTGGAGTCCCAGCGCCGGCCGGGCGACCGCGTGGGGGTCATCACCTTCGGCCGCGAGGCGCGGGTGGAGTCCTCGCTGTCGGAGCGGAGCCGGTTCGGCGGCTTCACGCGGCCGGTGGACGCGGAGGCGTCGGACCTGTCGGCCGCGCTGGACGCGGCGGGTGCGCTCATTCCCCCCGAGCGCACGGGCCGGGTGCTGGTGGTCTCCGACGGCCGTGCCACGGGCGCGGATGCCCGGGGTGCGACGCGGCGGCTGGCTGCGCGAGGCATCGCGGTGGACTACCGGCAGGTGTCCCGGCCGGAGCCCGCGCTGGACGTGGCCGTGGTGTCGCTGGACGTGCCCGCCACGGTCTCCGTGCGCGAGCCCTTCCAGTTCTCCGCCGTGGTGCAGGCGACGTCGGCCGTCACCGGCACCGTGCGGCTGGAGCGCGACGGGAAGGTGCTGGTGAAGGGGCCGTACGACTTCAAGCCCGGGCCCAACCTGCTGCCCCTGCGCGACCTGCTGGAGGAGCCGGGGCTCGTGCACTACCGGCTCACGGTGGAGGTGCCCGGAGACGGCGTCCCGGAGAACGACGTGGGCGTGGGCGTGCTGCGCGTGGAGGGGCCGCCGCGCGTGTTGCTGCTCACCGCGCAGCCCTCGGGCACGTTGGCGAAGGCGCTGACGGCGACGGGCATGACCGTGGACGTGAAGGCGCCGTTCCACCTGTCGCTGGAGGCGCTCGACGGGGTGGGCGTGGTGGTGCTGGAGAACGTGGACGCCAACGCGCTGGGCGAGACGGGGTTGAACGCGCTGGCGGACTACGTGGACCAGGCGGGTGGCGGGCTGGTGATGACGGGAGGGCGGTCGAGCTTCGGCGAGGGCGGCTACCGGCGCTCGCCCGTGGAGCCACTGCTGCCTGTGTCATTGGAGATGCGCGAGGAGCAGCGGCGCGCGTCGGTGGCGATGAGCGTGCTCATGGATTCGAGTTGCTCCATGGGCATGCAGGTGCCGGATGGGCGCACGAAGATGGAGCTGGCCGCGGAGGGCGTCACGGCGGCGCTCACGTTGCTCAACGGGAACGACGAAGCCTCCGTGCACATGGTGGACACGGAGCCGCATGAAATCTTCCCCTTGAGTCCGGTGAGCAAGGGCCTGCCGTTCGACCAGGTGGCGCGAGGCTTCAGCGGCGGTGGTGGCATCTACGTGGGCACGGCCCTGCGCGCGGGCAGCAAGGAGATCCTCCGCAGCGACAAGCCCACGCGGCACGTGGTGCTGTTCTCGGACGCGGCGGACTCCGAGGAGCCGGGCGACTACCAGGAGACGCTGGCGGCGCTGCGAGCGGCCAACGTGACGGTGTCGGTCATCGGCTTGGGAAAGCCCACGGATCCGGACGCGGACCTGTTGCGCGAGGTGGCCCGGCGCGGGGCCGGGCGCATCTACTTCGCGGAGGACGCCATGAGCTTGCCGCGCATCTTCAGCCAGGAGACGCTCGCGGTGGCGAGGGCCACGTTCGTGGACGAGCCCGCGTCGCTGGAGGCCGCGCCGGACCTGTCGCTGTTGGGACCGCTGCCGACGGCGGGCCTGCCGCAGGTGGGCGGCTACAACCTCACCTACCTGAAGCCTCGGGCGAACGTGGCGCTGCGCACGTTGGACACGAACGCCGCGCCGGTGCTGGCGCTATGGCCGCACGGAGCGGGGCGCACGGTGGCGCTCACTGCGGAGGTGGACGGCAAGTACACGGGCGAGCTGCGCGAGTGGGGCGCACTGAGGGCGACGCTGGAGGCGGTGGTGCGCTGGTCGATGGGGCGGCCGACGCCGAAGGAAGAGGCGGTGGTGCGCTCGGAGCGCCAGGGCAACCTGTTGCGCGTGACGTTGGACCTGCCTCCGGGTGAGCCGATGCCGGGCGCGCTGCCCACGGCGGTGTTGCTGTCGGGTGACGGGCGCTCCGGCGTGGAGAAGCCGCTGCACTGGGAGGACGAGGACCGGCTGGTGGTCGAGTACCCGCTGACGGGCAGCGGCACCTGGCACCCGGTGGTGAAGTGGGGCGGACGCGTGTTGAGGGCGCCACCGGTGGCGCTGCCGTACGCGCCGGAGTTCGAGCCGGGCAGCGCGAAGGAGGGCCTCAAGCTCCTGCGAGCATTGGCGGCGGTGGGCGGAGGCCAGGAGCGGCTGTCGATGACGGGCCTGTTCGCGGAGGCGCCGGAGTCGGAAGGCCGCGTGGCGCTGGCGCCCTGGCTGGTCGCGTTCGCGCTGGCGGCGATGCTGGCGGAGGTCGCGGTGCGCAGGTTCCTCTCCGCGCCCCGAGTGCGTGCCGCACGGGAAAGGCCCGTGAAGGAAGCCAGCGCACGAGAGCCGACGGCGGCCCCACGCACGGACGTGAAGCCCTCCGCGACGACGCCCAAGCCTGTTCAGGAGGAACCCGCCGAGCAGAAGCCGGAGCCTCCGAAACCGCCCGCTGGAGTGGACTCCGCACTGGAGGCCGCAAGAGCGCGGGCACGGCGTCGCACGGGGCGCTGATCCGAGGTGCTCGAGTGCGCGAGTCCGCGCACGGCGCCAGGTTCTCTGAGCGCCATGCTGTCCAACAGGGGAGAGAACGGAGACCCCTCTGGGACTGCCCGGCAGCGGCGTACCCCACGAACCTGTCCGACAGTCGGACCGGCGTGGTGGCCCTCGGCTAGGGGCTCCCGGTCCGCCGCTATGAAGGGCGTGCGGGGGCCTTCCGGCTCCTGTGGCTGCCCCGCGACGCGCGGCGCTGGACGCCACGACCGGGGGCACCGGCAACGTAATCGCGTCTCTTCTGAGCACGCGCCGAGAGCAGGCGAGCCAGCGTGGGGACAGCCTTCCGGGATGACCGCACTGTCGTCCTGGGGAGCCGCAGTGGCGCCTCCATCCTGAACTCAACCGTCGAGCCCGGCTCCGGGTCGAACTTCCCTGCGCAAGGGTGATTCCTACTGTGCGTGGGCAGGTTGGTTCTCAGGGGAGGTTGCCGTGGCTGGTGATGATGCGGGGCGGAAGCGGAACCGTGCGCCCGTTGCCTCCCAGGGCGTGATGTCGCTCCTGGACCGCTGGGTTTCCGACCTCGAACGGGGTGATCCCTTCTCACGGGAGGATGCGCCGGAACCGCGTCAGCGCACTTCCGGAGCCGCTGCTCGCTCTGGTGACGACCCGCTCGATGACCTCGGCCCAGGTGACAAGACGACGCAGGGTGAGCCCGCTGTTTCCTCTCGCGCGACCCGGGAGCAGATGCGTCCTCCGCGTCGCGGCTCCAGACCTCCTGCTTACACGAGGGAAGACGACTCATCGGGGACAGCGAGTGCGCCGCAGCGTCCTCCTCGTCAGAACCCAGAGCGTTTCGCCGAACCGGGGCCCAGCCGTCATGCCTCGTCTCGCGCGACCAGGGGGGAGGGGCGCCCTGCGCGTCCTGACCGTGAGCCGTTCTCCGAATCGAGGCCCCGCACTCCTGCTGAATCCGAGGCCCCTGGCGCCGCACGTGAAGGCATGCGCCCTCCACGGTCCGGTTCCGGCACGCTCGCCGAGTCCGTGTCCCGATCCCGGATGCCGCAGGGTGGAGGCTCTGCTTCTGGCGAGGGAGTGCGCCCTCCACGTTCTGGCCGCAGTTCGCTCGCTGAGTCAGCGCCCCGACCCCGGATGCCGCAGGGCGGCCCCCCCGCTTCGTCCCGCGCGGCCCGTGAGAAGCACCGCCGCGAAGCGACTTCGTTCGGCGAACAGGATTCCGGCGTCGATTCCGTTCGCGCGGCGCGCGAGGATCATCACCTTGAGACGGATCCGTTCAGCGAACAGGCGCCCCTCATGCCGGCGGCATCGGAACGCTCGGCCCGTGATGCAAATCGCCACCTGAGGTCCGGAGCGGTTCCGTTCACTGCGTCAGAGGCGGCTGCTGCTCGCTCGAATCGTGAGGCAAGACACCATTCGAGCCGGGGTGCGGATCCGCTCGCGTCAGAGGCGGCGGCTGCTCGTCCGGCCCATGTGGCAAGCAGCCATGCTCACCCTGGCGCGGATCCGTTCGCGTCAGAGGCGGGTGCTGCTCGTTCGACCCATGTGGCAAGCCGCCACGCTCACTCTGGTGCGGCCCCGTTCGCGGAGGCTGGTGCTGCTCGTTCGGCCCATGAGGCAAGCCGCCACGCTCGCTCGGATGCGGATCCATTCAGGGAGTCAGAGACGGCCTCTGCTCGTTCGGTTCGTGAGGCAAACCGCCACCCTGGCACTGGCGCGGATCCGTTCGCGGCGCTGGAGGCGGTCTCGGCTCGTTCGGTCCGTGAGGCGAACCATCACTCGCGCTCCGGAGCAGACCCCTTCAGGGACTCCGAGTCGGCACCTGCCCGCACCTCCCGGGAGGAGAACGCCCACCTCCGCTCCGGAACCGACTTCTTCACCGAGTCGCGGTTCCGCGAAGCGGAAGTACAGGACTCGCCCTTCCGCGCGGCCCGTGAGGAACTCCGGCTCCAGGGGCCCGTGGTCACCTTCCCGGATGGCGCTCGAATCGTCCTGGGCAACGAGGGCGGCAAGCCCATCCATCGCGGCACCGTCGCGGTGCGCGGGCCGTGCGCACCCTCTCGTGAGGAGGTCATGGGACCAGGCCTCACGGAACCCCAGGCCCGCGCCTTGGACTTCGTCCTCGCGTGGTTCGGGCACCCGTTCGACTCCGTCACCTCCGAGTCCCAGCCCGGCGGCGAGCCCCGGTGGGGCGCCTGGCCATTGTCAGGACCCCTGCTCATCACCGCGCTCGTCCACTGGAAGCAGCACGAACCCGAGGCGTTCGACGCGCGCCTGGGACGGCTGGGACTCGAAGCCACCCCAGCGCAGCCGGACGCAGCCGCCTCGCTGCGCCTCCTGGGCTCCAGGCTCGCGTCCCCCAGCGAAGGCCACGATGCCCTGGCCCTGCTCGCCGAAGACCCCCGGCTGCTCGCGGCGCTTGCCCGGGCCGGCCGGGAGCGCGGCGCTCAACGGGCGCAACTCGAAACGCTCGTCACGCACGTGCTGCGCCCCATGCTGGCCTCCTGCGCCCAGGCGGAGACGGCCGTGGACGCGCCCGGTGGACTCTTCGCTTCGGCTCGCGCGCTGGCCCTGCTCTTCCACTCCGAGCTTCGCTTCGGCCGCCGCGGCGTCACGCGGCTCGTGACGCTCGCACGCGAACGGCCGGAGCCACCCGTCGCGGGAGCGCACGCGGGTGAGCGCCTCGCGGAGGACCTGCGCGCCACCGGACGCTCGCGCGAAGCCTCCGAAGTCTGGCGCATCCTCACCTCTCCCGAACTGGCGGACCCTTCCTAGCGCACGCCATGCGGACGCTTCTTCCTCCCGGGAGCCATGTCCTGCTCGTGGTCCCCGACCCCGGCGCCCCGGCTGCTCCCCAGGAGCAGAACCGCGTCCTGGCCGGCGAGCTCATCCTCAACGGTCAGCGCTACCACCTGGTGTCCGCGGAGCCCTCCGCGAGCCCCGCGACGGCGCCCGCGTCCGACGTGCGGTTGCTCACCTCGCGCGAGCTGCAGGTCGTCTCGTGCGTCTGCGCGGGCTGGGGCAACAAGCAGATCGCCACGAAGCTCAACATCAGCGCGTGGACCGTGGCGGCCCACCTGCGGCGCATCTTCGTCAAGCTGGGCGTGGATACCCGCGCCGCCATGGTGTCGCGCTGCCTGGGCGCGGTGTCCCTACCCCCGACCCCGTGACGGACCGCGCGCCGGCGGCGCCACGCTCCGCCGCAGCCCCAGCACGAGCGCCACGTTGGCCTGGGGCCGGCACACCAGCCGCACGCACTCCCCCGGGCAGATGAGCAGCGGCGTCACCCCCGGTCCATGCCCCGCGACCTTGCTGTCCGAATGCACCACCACGCCCACCGTGATGACCCCCGCCCGCCGCGAAGGCCCGAAGCGGTAGTCCAACGGACACACCGCCACCAGGTCCCCCAGCCGGAGCGCATTCAGCCGGTGCTTGCGCACCAGCCGCGCGTCCGACAGCTGGATGTCCAGGTCCCCCAGCACGCCCTCCGAACGCCCGAACCCCGAACCCATCAGCTCCGCGGGCACCGTGTGCGTCACGGGAACCACCAACCGCCCCGCTTGCGTCCGTACGCCCCATTGCCGGAGCAGCCGGGGCGACAGGTTGAGCGCGCGCACCTGCGGGAAGTCCGGCAGCTCCAGCCCCTGGCCGTACGCATCCAGCTGCACGCGGTCGCCAATGCACAGCCGGCGCTTCACCGCGGGCGGGAAGTCCACGATGACGTGGTTGATGCCGCCGTGCTTTCCCACCACGGTGCCCACCGCGCCCCTCGCGGGACCGCTCGTCACGCGCGCGCGGTTGCCCACGCACGCATAGAACATCAGCGCCCGGTTGGAGCCACCGCGTTGGCCGACGTCGTCCTTCCCCGTGTTGTGCAGCGACACACCCGCTTCCATGTGGTCCGCCGCCAGCCCCACCGCGCGGTCTCCCACGCGGCGGTTGAGCACGATGCCGCCGCTGCCCGGCACCAGCCGGGGCACCCCATCCCGGCCCATGCGGTACGGCGACGCGCGCACGACGGGATGGGACACCTGTCCCGCCACCGCGGAGGCCACCATCCGCGACACGTTGGTGCGCGGCGCCGAGGCGGCCCCCATGCCCGCCTCCATCAGGGGATGCAGCGGGATGTCCATGCCGTGCCTCCCTCCTTCAGCGCATCGCCGGCGCGGGGCTGGTGATGCCCAGCGTCTGGCGCAGGACGGGCGTCACGCCCCGGAACGACCGGCCATCCGGCGTCATCCGGTACGCGGCGATCCACTCTTCCGCCACCGGGCCCAGCGGCATCACCTCCGTCTGGAAGTCCTTGAAGTCGCGCGTCTTGAAGGGATTGTCCGCCACGAAGTTGAGCAGCAGGCGCCCCGCATCCGCCATCTTCGAGCGCTGCGAAATCTCCCCCGCGCCGCCCAGGTAGCGCTGCGACACCACTTCAATCACGTCCCACTTGGTGTTCGCGTCGAAGGCCTTCTTGATGTCCGGCGTCTCCATCGCGTCGAGGATGGTCTTGAGGTACTCGCCCACCTCCACCGTGAGCGCCAGGATGTTGCCGTAGGTGGCGCGGTCGATCTGCCAGCGGATGTCCGTGCCCAGTCGCTGGATGGTGGCCTGGCTCGCGAAGGGCCGCTCGTTCAGCTGCTGCGAGCCGCGGATGACTTCGCCAATGAGCAGGTCGCGGAAGTACTGCGCGATGGCGGACACGAAGGCGATGAACTCTCGGTGGAAGTTGCGGAACATCACCGCGCCCGCTGGCGCCGCCAGGCTGCCGTAGTTGAACGCGCGCCGGTACGCGAGCTGCCGGTCGCGCGGCTTGTAACGCAGCGGTTGGTGCTTCTCCATCAGGTACAGCGCCCGCGCGCCGGGACCCCGCTGGATGCGCATGCGCCCGTCGTGGAAGAGGCGCAGGAGCACGCCCGCCACCTGGAACACCTTCATCCGTTCGTGCTGGTAGATGTAATAGAGCTCCGCGGTCGCGTGGAGCTGCGTCTCGATGACGGACTCGTCGAAGTCCTGGACGAGCAGCGGCCGGCTGATGGAGTCAAAGGACGGCGCTCCGTCCTTGCCCAACCCCATCAGGTCCGAGAAGAGCGACGCCGTCGAGCCGTCGGAGGCGCTGGTGAGCAGCTCCTCCTCCCGGAGCGAGAGCTGCTTCTGCAGCTCCGTGCGCTGCTCATCCGACGTGACGTTGGAGAGGACTTCCCGCTTCCACTGCGCGAACAGCCGCTGAAGGGCTTCTGCCGTACCGATGCTCATGGCATGCCACCTGGGTCAATGACGTTGAAGGAATGGGTTTCAGGCCCGTGCGTGCGCGCTCATGGCTTGCGAGCGTGGCGGACGTGGCGACGCGAGTGGCCCGACTTGGTGTGCCCGTTGGGCGGCGCGGGCTGTCCGTCCGAAGCGTGCCGCCCCTTGCCGGAGATGATGCGCTCCACGGCCTTGAGCTGATCCGAGAACGCTGCCTCCAGCTGACGGGCCAGCTCCGGCCCCTGGGCCTCCAGCTGCTGCTTCACGTCCGTCATGATGCGCGCCCGGCTCTTCTCGATGAGCGAGGCCACGTCGTTCAGGCTGGCCCCGTTACCCACCGTGGTTGCGGGTGCCGCCCGCTCGCCCGGCTCCGCTTCCATCGGGTGCTCCACGGCCCCCGGGTTGATGCCTGGCTCCAGGTCCTTCTCGATGCGGTCCAGCGAGACGCGGATCGGCGGAGGCACCGTGAACGGCTCGCCGGTGTTGCAGTGCGCGCCCTCCGGGAAGCCGTACTTGTGGTTCCGGTCGTCCTCGATTTCCTCCGACTGTCCGGGCGCCTCCTGGGTCAGCGTGTTCGCCAGCTCCAGCGAGTCCTCCTCCAGTCCGCACTGCTCCCGGAGGAACGCCGGGCTCACGTTGAAGACGTCCACGTTCGCGTCCAGCTGTTCAATCATGTCCTCGTGGAGGTCCACGCGGTTGCCGCCCGGCACCACGGCCTCGTCGTAGTCCAGCAGGAACAGGTCGATGATCCGGTCGAGGTGGTAGAGCTTGCGATCCAACCGGGCCAGCTCCTTCCAGAACTCCACCGACGTGCTGGGGTCCATCAGCAGGTCCTCGATGAGCTCCTGGGTGTCGTTGCGATCCCGGAACTTGTCGTTCAGCGCCTGCTCCTTGCCCGTCAGGTCCCGGAACGTCAGCGGGACGGGGAGCACCAGGTTGAGCAGCCGCGCCCCGGCGTTGGGCCGGTCGAACGCGTCGATGAAGAGCGTGAGTGCTTCCGTGAAGGCGGCCAGGGGCGCGGAGGCTCCCTGGACCTTCGCGTTCAACGCGACGCCCCGGCTGCTGCCGCCGGAGTTGGAGAAGCCGGTGGTGGACGTGTCCAGCAGGCTGCCGGCCACGTCCCGCAGGCGCCGCAGCTGGATGAGCTCCACGGGCACCGCCGACGCGATGCCACGCATGTCCTCCGAGTTCTGCCGGGGCGTGTGGTTCAGCAGCACGTCCAACAACCGCGACATGGCATCCGGCCGGACGATGGCGCGCAGGTCCGACTGCCCCCGGGCGCGCAGCTGATCCAACAGCTTGCCGTAGGACGCCTGGCCGTCACCCCAGTCGTCGTAGCCCTCCTGGATGGAGGTGGCGGTGAGCTGCTCCAGTGAGTTGATGAGCGCCTCTCGGCGCTGGCGCAGGTCCTGGAGCGCGACCTGGAACACCGTGCCGCCCTTGTCGAAGCCGGCGCGGAAGAGCGCCTCGCCCGCCAGGATGCGCAGGAGCGTGGCGTTGTCGTCGATGGTCGCCGCGAGCCGGCCGAACTCCTGGACCACCGTGGGGTTCACCATCCCCACCAGGCGGGCCACGCGCGCGGTGTCCCCCAGCTTGCGGATGGAATAGAAGGCCCGGTCGCGCGACACGGGGTCCACCGCCATGTTCGCCGCGGCCTCGCCCTCGTCCAGCTCCGCGAGGATGGAGTCTCGCCAGCCGCACATCGGTGCCTTGAAGTCGCGGTTGGAGGCCAGGTTCACCGCGATCTCCAGGTCGTCCACCAGTGCCTTGCGCTCCTGGCGGAACCTCCGCTGGCCCGGCGAGTCCAGGGTGCCATTCATCAGGGCCATGACCGGCTCGGGCGTGGCCGAGACGCGGATGGGCTGGCCACTGCTCTCGTCGTCCAGGCGCGCGGCCGTGGTCGGGTAGAGCTTGCGCAGCGCGTACACCACCGCCTTGGGGTCACGCGCGTCGGACACACCGAGCTGACGGCGCAGGAACTCGTCGAACTTCGACTTCGCGCTCGAGGCCAGCTCGATGGATGCGCCGGGGCTTCTCCCCTTCACGTTCTCGTACATCGTCCCTCCCTTGAGGTCCTGTCATGCGGCCAGGGTGACGCCCACGCCCGGCGTCCGCGCGTTCCGCGTGCCGAGCTTCACCAGATGATTGAGCACCGTCCGAGAGATGCGCTCGGGCGGTGCCAGCCTCCGTTCGAGCGCCTCGCGGCTGGCGCTCACCACGTGGCGCGGCGGCAGCCCCGGCGGGATGTGCCCGCGCGCCAATGACTCCGCGGCCCGGTCGATGCGCTCTTGATCCGACGGCCAGAACGGCACCACGTCCACCAGCGCGCGCTGCGCCAGGCCCCGGCGGGGCTGGAAGGCAATCTCATCCACGACATGGGGGATGAGCCGCGCCGCCGTGCACAAGAGCAGCTTGGGAATTCGCGCGGAGGGCAGCCGCGAACGGTACAGCCGGTCCCAGTTGTCGCGCACGTCGCATGCCCGGCGGATGAAGCCCATGCGCCGGAGCATCTCCGCCTGGATGAACACGCGCAGGAATGGCGTGGGGTGCGCGCTGAGCGGATGGAACGTCAGCACCCGTGACGACGGGTACGCGAGGAAGTCCTTCATCGAGTGCACCGACGCGGGCCCCCCGAGCAGGCACGCGATGAGGTCCGCGAAGATCTCCTTGTGCCAGCGGCCCCACAGACGCGTGAGCCACGGGTTGCCGGTGGCGTGCAGCACCCGCCGCTGGAGTGCCACCTGCGTCTCCTGCCAGATGCCCAGGTCCGCCTGCAGGTTGTGGCCGATTTCATGGAGGATGACGCCCATCCCCCATGGAGCCTCCACGCGCTCGTAGGGCACGCGGATGAGCGGGAAGGGGTTGCGCTCCCCGAGCAGCCGGCTCAGCAACACGCCGCGCCGGAAGGTGGCCGGGGAGAAGCCGTGCTCCAGGTAGGTGAGCGGCTTGAGCATGGGGCCGTCCAGCAGACCCGGCGAGGCCTGGCGCACCGCCTGGAAGCAGTCCACCGCGATGGCGTCGCAGGCCGCCAGCGCCGGCGCGAACCGCGTGCCCCGCTGGCTGAAGACGTCGAAGAAGAGGCCGTAGGCGCGGCGGGCGCGGTCGATTTCACGCTCCAAGAGCGCGTTGCGCCCCAGCACCTCGTCAGGCGCGAGGGGGGCGTCGTGCAGCCGGCCGTTCAGCCGCGACAGGGCGCGGCGCACGTCGCGGTCGATTTCGCCCAGGCGCGCGTTGGCCGCGGCGAAGTGCGCGGCGGAGGGGGCGTAGGGGACGTCCCGGGGCCGGATGCCCACGTCCTGTGGCGTGAGGCGCGACAGCCGCCCCGCCCGGAACGTGATGCTCTGGACCTTGGCCCGCAGGAACCGCTGAAGCGTGTCCGCCATGTGCCCGCCTCCCCCTTGCCGCTCACGCCCCCTGGTTCACCGCACGATGACGCGCACCGGCCCCCGCAGCGTGACGGTGCGCAGCCGGCGAAGGCCCGGGCCTCCCATCATGGGGTTCAGCCGGCCGCGAGTCCCCACCCGGCGCAGGCCCGCGCGCGCCCGGAGCTGCCGCACGGCGGCGCTCGTCCGGGCCAGGCGGCGCACCACGCGCGGGCTGGAGATGACGCGCCCGCCGATGCGGCGGAGCATCCGCGGCACCGCCTGGGGGCTCGCGCCCTGCTGGCGCACCAGCCGCGTCACCTGACGCACCACGCGCGTCACCGCCGGCAGGGCCCGCGGGCCGTAGCGCTGGCTGATGCGCGAGGCGAGCTGCGTCGTCATCTGGCCCACCGCGCGTCCCAGCGCCCGGGCCTGCTGGGGCGACTGCCGGCGGCGCGCGGGAGACATGGTGGAGCGGACCACGTGCCGCGCCGCCAGCCCGCCCAGCACGCGGTTGAAGGCGTCCATGTCCTCGTCGTTGGCGTAGTCCCCGGCGGCGTCCGCGAAGGCGTCCATCGCGTCCGCGCGGAGCAGCCCACCCAGGCTGCGGCCAATCTCCTGGCCCGCGATGCCGCCCAGCCGGGGCGCGGCCTGACGGATGAGCCGCATGGCGATGGGCATGGCCCTGCGGCGGATGCGCTGGAAGGTGGGTCCGGCCACGGTGGCCAGCCGGCGCGCGCCGGCCGCCAGGCGGCGGAGGAACTCGTCCTCGTCCTGGGCGTCCATCGCGTCCGCGAACGTGTCCTCCAGGGCGTTGGGGTTGTCCGTCTCGAAGCCTTCGGCCTCGAAGCCCTCCTCCATGGGGGTGGGGTTCTCCTCGAAGCCCTCGGCCTCGAAGCCCTCCTCCATGGTGGTGGGGTTGTCCTCGAAGCCCTCGCCCTCGAAGGGGTCCTCCATGGTGGTGGGGTTGTCCTCGAAGCCCTCGGCCTCGAAGCCCTCCTCCATGCCTTCACCCTCGAAGGGGTCGTCCATGCCCTCGTCCTCGAAGCCCTCCTCGCCCTCTGCCAGCAGGTCGGACATCTCATCGCCCTGGCTCGAAAACTCCTCTTCGAAAGGCTGCGGTTGCATGGGTACTCCTCCTTGTCCTGAAGACTTCGTGAGTGGATCGACCTAGGCGCGGCGGACGCTCGCGGCGCTGACCGCGGAGACGGGGATGTGGCGCAGCACGTGCCGCCGGGCGTGCACCCGCCGCGCGGCCAGGCGCGCCGGGACGACGCCCATCGCGGGCACCTGGATCGCGCGCGTGATGACCCGGCGCCCCGCGCCCTGCACCACCCTGGGCAGAGCGGTGATGGCGCCGCCCGTGCCGCGCAGGCGCAGGTTCCCCGCCGCCAGCCGGGCGATGAGGCGCATCAGCCGCAGCCGCCGGCCCGAGGTGCCCGGCACCTGCTGGGCGAGCCGCATCAGGAGCTGTTCCACGCCGCGCGTGCGAGCCCGCAGCACGCCCTGCGCGGCGCCACCGAGCGTGGTGCTCATGGGCACCGCCTGCCGCGCCACCACCCGCGCCGCGAGCCCCGCGCCCAGCGGCAGGGCCACGGCGGGCGGCACCTGCCGCGCATCCGCCATGTCCGCGAGCGCATCCAGCGACGCGTCGTCATCCGCGCCGTCGCCGCGCAGAACAGAGGACGCGATGCGCCCGCCCACGCCTGGAATCAGGCCACCCACCGCCCCCGCGAGCGCACCGCGCAATCC
>NZ_RAWR01000247.1:0-15089 GCF_003986945.1 Corallococcus sp. AB018
GTCGGGCTTCGGGGCGGCCTTGGGCGCCGCGGCCGGGGGGGCCGACGGGGCCTGGGCGTGCGCGGCGGCGGTCAGGAGCAGGGCGGCGGCGAGGAGCGGTCGCATGGGCCTCGTTCTACCCGAATCCCGGGAAGCCCGGCAGCGCGCCGGGGGGACCCCCCGGGTCGTTCGCGACATTTTCTTGACGGGATCGCCGGCTGTGGGAGTTTGCCGGTGCTACAGGCGTGTTGCGAACGGAGGACGAAGTCACCATGAGTGCGGCGGTCGCGAGCTGGCAGACACTGGAGAACGTCACGGTGGAGTGCACCCACTGCGGCGTGATGATGACACTCCAGCCCGGAACCCGGGTGAAGTACTACCGGTGTGGTTCGTGCCACCGCTGGGTGTCCAGCACCTACAGCGAGGTCTTCCGCGCGGACGCGAAGATGCGCACGCACCCGGTGAAGGACACCGCGGACGCGGACGCGCGCTTCGTGGAGGTGAAGGACCGGCTGGACAAGTGGCTCTCCGCCGTCCAGGAGCAGTGCCCGTACCAGACGCTGGGCGTGTCGCCGTTGGATACGCCGGACGTGATTCGCGCGCGCTTCCACGCGCTGGCCCTGGAGCGGCACCCGGACCGGGGCGGCTCCGCGGAGCAGATGCGCGAGGTCAATGACGCCTACGAGCGCATCCTCAAGCACCGTCAGCGCAAGCGGCTGGAGGCCATGGCGTCCGGCACGTCCACGCGCGCCACGCCCGCGTCCGTCCTGCCCGCGCGCAACAGGTAGAGCCAGAAGAGCACTCCCAGCGACAGGCCCAGCCCCACCTTGGCCCAGGTGGGGAACAGGTGGCCCGGGGAGATGAAGCCCTCCACGAAGCCGATACCGGCGAGGAAGGGCGCGCAGCCCACCACCAGCTTCACGGCTTCACGCCCGCGCGCCTGGAGCGCCTGCGCGCGCGGCAGCTCGCCGGGGTCGATGAGCGCCTGGCCCACCATCAGCCCCGCGCCGCCCGCGATGACGATGATGGACAGCTCCACGGGCCCGTGCGCGGCGATGAAGTCCAGGAAGCCCGTCATCATGCCCTCGCGGAAGCACAGCGCTCCCACCGCGCCAATGAGCACGCCGTTGTTCACGAGCGTGAAGATGGGCCCCACGCCCAGCAGGATGCCGGACGCGAACGCGAACAGCGTGACGGTGAGGTTGTTGGTCGCGATGCCGGAGGCCACGGCATTGGGCGGCGCCACGGACAACAAATCATCCGTCCACATGCGCCCCTGCGCCACGTAGCGCCGCACGCCCTCCGGCACCAGCAGCTCCGCGCCGCGCGGCTCCAGCGTCACCACCAGCGCGCCCAGCAGCAGTCCCAGCACCAGCAGGCCCGCGCTCACGCCCACGAAGCGCGCCTCGCGGCGCAGGGTGGCGGGGAAGTCCCGCCGGAAGAAGTCGCGCGTGGAGGCCCAGCGCTCGCGCGGCGGCTGGTAGATGGCGCCATATGCCTGCGCGCACAGCTGGTTGAGGAACCGGTGCGCGTCCGTGCCCGGATAGAACGTCTGCGCCTGCGCCAGGTCCGCGGCCGCGCGCCGGTACAGCGTGTCCAGCGTGCGCAGCTCCGCCAGGCTCAAGCGGCCCGCGCGCTGGCGCGTCAGCAGGGACTGGAGCGCGTCCCAGTCCGGCCGGCGCCGCGTGACGAACGTGGGCAGGGGCGCGGCCATGTCAGTGGACCGCCTTCGCGCGCGTGCGCAGGAAGGCCTCCGTGGCCTCCGGCGACTGGAGCACCCGCGTGCGCTCCTCGTCCGTCAGGGATGCGCCCACGCGGTCCACCAGCCTGGTGCCCAGCCGCCGCCGCACGTCCGGCTCCAGGGCGGGCGCGCGCGCAAGGAACGCCAGCACCAGCTCCACGTCCTCCGCGTTCAGGGGGCGCTGCACGCCCGCGTCAGCGGCCGGAGCGTCCACCGCGGGCGCCTGCGTGTACTTGTCCAGGTCGATGGCCTCCTCACGCACCAGCACGGTGCCGGCGAGCATGTCTCCCAACCGGCGGTGGCGTGAGTCCAGCAGCATGGTGATGCAACCGGTGGCGTAGAGCACCGGCAGGAAGTCCACCACGCGACACAGGTTTCTCACCGCGCTCTCGAAGAAGCCCACCGGTGAGCCATCCTCGCGCACCACCCGGATGTGCATCACGCGCTTGCCGGGTGTCTGTCCATGGAAGAAGACCTCCGCCAGCGTCCAGTACATCCATTGCGTGGCGAAGAGGCCCACCGCGAGCAGTGTTTGCGTGAGCCCCGACAGCGCCTGGAACGCCCCCAGCACGTCGGACACCAGCAGGGTGATGACGAAGTAGAGCGCCACCCAGAAGAAGAACAGCAGGCTCGCGTCCACCAGCCACGCGAGACAGCGGTAGCCGATGCCGGCCACGGGCAGGGACAGGGCCACCCGCTCGGGCGTGGCGACGTCGACATGGGGTGCGGGGGCGGAGGGAGTCATGCGCGTGGGACGCACAGCATACGCCCTTGGCATCCAGGACGCGCCATCCGCGCGCATGCGGGCGTCCCTGCCCGGGCATTGGACGAAACACCGAGTAAAACATCCGAATGTGGACGCGGAACGTGTGTCCCTGAGGCGACAGCGATCACGACCTGACGGACGAGGCCCTGGATTTCCATGCGTTCCGTGCGCAATTGACAGTCCTGCGCGGGTCCGTTCGCATGAGGCCTTGGATGATGTTAGGGTCTCGGTTGGCTGGATTTGCTTGAAACGAAAAAGGAGGTTTGGCCCGAACGGGCCAGTTCGGCAGTCGCAGGCGCAGTCCGCAGGGCAGCAGTGACAGGACCCCCGGATGGAGTTGAAGCGCGGTTCTCGCACGCTCAGCACAGGCGGAAGTTCCGCCGCGGTTCCACCGACTCCGGGGCAGGTTGAAGTCGACAGGTAGCATTGAAAGCAATTCGCCACGACGGCTGGGGGGCCATCGCATGGCAGCGAATCAATCGGCAGTTCGTATTTCGATTCTCGAAGGACCGTGGGCGGCCTGGCAGGGCCTGTCCGATGGGCTTCGGGGTGAGGGTCATTCCACTTCGGTGACGCGCGACGTGCGCGGCTTCCTGGACGGGCTCGGCACGGATCCACCTCAGGTGGCCATCCTCGACGTGGAGAGCGACGGCGAAGCCGCCATCGGATGCTCCGTGACGGAGGGGCTCAACCTCCTGCGAGAGGCCCGCAAGCGCCGGCTGGAAGTGCGCATGCTGCTCTTGTCCGCGGTGAGCACGCCGGAGGTCATCTCCCAGTGCTTCGACGAAGGGGCCTCCGGGTATCTCTTCCGCGCGGGGCTGGGCGTGAACGCGGTGTCCTCCGCGGTGCAGTCGCTGGTGCGGGGCGAGCGCCTCTTCCCGGTGCAACTGCTGCGCAACGACTTCGAGCATCCGCCGGTGACCTCACCCACGGCGAGCGTCTTGTTGCTGCTCACGCAGCGCGAGCGCGAGGTGCTGCAGTACGTGGCGGGCGGGGCGGACAACCTGAAGATCGCCGCGCACCTTCAAATCGCCGAGCGCACCGTGAAGTCACACGTCACGCAGCTCTACCGCAAGCTGGGCGCGGAGAACCGCACCCAGCTTGCCCTGCGCGCCTGCCACCTGGGCGTCAGGCCTCCGCCGGACCTCTAACGGGGCCGGCTCACCCTCCCCGTTGAAGCGGGGAGGGCGCGGTGGAAAGCGCACGCGGCCTTCAGTTCTTGTTGCGGGCCGCGTCCTCTTCCATCTTCTTGCGGAGGCTCAGGGGACGCATGTCCGTCCAGACCTCCTTGATGTACTCCAGGCACTCGGCCTTCAGGCCCTGCTTGCCGGCGTCCTTCCAGCCCAGCGCGTTCTCACGGTCCGCGGGCCAGATGGAGTACTGCTCTTCGTGGTTGACGACGACCTTGTAAACGGTCGTGTCTTCGCGCTCGTCGCTCATGGGGTGTGACTCCTGGAAGCTGGGGACCCCCTTTCGTCGCACACCCGGGGAAAAGCGGTCAAGGTAGGCGGTTGCGACAAATCCCGGTCCTTCCTGGGAGGGCGGATCCGCGCCCGGCCGCCCGCCGGGGCTGCACCCACAACACGCGTCCGTGACACGAGCGACGTGGGGCGCGGATACTCGGCCGCATGCGCATCTGGAAGAACGCCGTGTCGGGGCTCGTGCTCCTCGTGGGGGGCGTCTGGGCCTCGCTGGCCCTGGCCCTGACGGGGACGGGGACGGAGGGACCGCACGTGGCCCGGGGCCTCGTCGCGGTGGCCCTGGTGGCCCTGGCGGTGGCGGCCTGGCGGCGGCGTTCGCGGCGCTGGAGCGTGGCGGTGATGCTGTTGGGTTGTCTGTCCGTGTACGGGTGGGTGCGGACGTTCCAGCCCTCCAACTCGCGGGATTGGGCGCCGGACCTGGTGCGGGCGCCGTGGGCGGAGGCGGCCGGGACGCAGGTGACGCTGCACGACGTGCGCGACTTCCGCTACCGCAGCACCACGGACTGGGACCCCGCCTGGTACACGGCCACCTACGACACGGCAGCGCTCACGGACGCGTCGTTCATCGTGGAGCCGTTCTCCGGCTTCTACGGCGCCGCGCACACGATGGTGAGCTTCGGCTTCCAGGATGGCCGCCACGTGGTGTTCTCCGTGGAGGTGCGGCGCGAGCAGGGCGAGACCTTCTCCGCGCTGGGCGGCCTGTTCCGCCGTTTTGAAATCACCTACGTCGTGGGCGACGAGCGGGACCTGGTGCAGCTGCGCTCCAACTTCCGCCATGACGACGTTTATGTGTATCCGGTGAACGCGTCGAAGGAGCGCATCACCGCGTTCTTCATGGACATGGTGCAGCGGATGAACGGGCTGCACACGCAGCCGGAGTTCTACGACACGCTCACCAGCAACTGCACCACCAACCTGGTGCGCCACTTCGAGAAGGTGGCCACGAAGAACGTGCCGTATGACCACCGCACGCTGATGCCGGCATTCTCGGATGCGCTCGCGTACGAGCTGGGCATCATCGACACGGACGCGCCGCTGGAGCAGGTCCGCCAGCGCTACCACATCAACGCGCGAGCGCTGGCCGCGCAGGGGCGGGACGACTTCTCCGCCCGCATCCGCGCGCCGCTGGAGACCGCTGCCGCGCCCGCGCCGTGATCAGGTCCCCGTCGCGGCCCGGGGCTCCTCGGGCATGCGGTCGCGCTTCAGGTGCTTGTCGTAGTGAGCCTCCAGCGCGGTGAAGTAGCCACGCTCCTCCCACAGTTCCTGGAGGAGTTGGTCGGTGAGCGACCTCACCTCCGCGTTCTCGGTCTTCGGGTCGGGCACGCGGGGGCCGCGCTTCGGATCCAGGAAGACGCGCGTGGCCTCGGCCAGCAGCACCCGGCTGCCGCGGAAGATGCGGCGCAGCGCCTGGTTGACGGGCCGGGCGTCCATCTCCGAGCAGGCTGCGATGATGGCGGCCTGCACCTCGCTGGGCGCATCTGTCTGGAGTGAGGCCGCGTCCAGGTCGCCTCGCTCCAGCGCGTGGTGCAGCAGGTATCCGTGGTGGAGGCATGCGCTCGTCAGGTCGACGCAGTCCTTCACCCAGAGGACGAAGAAGACCTTGCGGAACACCTTGCGCACGGGGAAGAGCGCCACGGCCTTGAGATGGGACACCAGCCGTCCGCCCAGACTGCGCGCGTCGTATGAGCCGGCGAGCACCGCCACGGCCTTGTCTGGCGCCTTCAGGCCCCGCTCCTTGAGTTGGTCTCGCACGGACTGCTCGCGCACCTGACGCAGGGCGTAGTCGTCCAGGAAGGGCACGGGGATGAGCGGGGTGAGCCCGGCTGCCACGGCGTGGAAGGCCACGCGGGCGAGCGAGGGCGGCACGGCGTTCGGCGGAGGAGCGTGGGGGGTTTCAGCCATGGCGTGTTTCATAACCGCTTCCGTCCGGGCTGCCTTCCGCCGATAGAGTGGGATTGTCAGGAACCCGGCGCGAGGCGCGGGACAGGGAAAGGCGTTGCACCGCATGAAGGCGAAGGCGAAGCAGGAGCTCCCCGTCGTGCCCTTCGCGTCCGAGAAGGCGTGGGAGAAGTGGCTGGAGAAGAACCACGTCGACGCGCCGGGCGTCTGGGTGAAGCTCGCCAAGTTCGAGTCCGGTATCCCGTCCGTGACGTATGCGCAGGCGCTGGAGGTGGCGCTCTGCTACGGCTGGATTGATGGGCAGAAGGGCGCGTTCGACGCGGAGTACTGGCTCCAGCGCTTCACGCCGCGCAAGCCGCGCAGCAAGTGGTCGAAGATCAACTGCGGCAAGGTGGAGGCCCTGGTCGCCTCCGGGCGCATGAAGCCCGCGGGCCTGCGCGAGGTGGAGTCCGCGCGCGCGGATGGCCGCTGGGAGGCGGCGTACGCGGGGCAGAGGACCATGGAGGTGCCGGAGGACCTGACGCTCGCGCTGGAGAAGAACCCGAAGGCGAAGGCGGTCTTCGCCACGCTCAAGAGCGCCAACCGCTACGCCATCCTCTTCCGGCTCCATGACGCGAAGAAGCCGGAGACGCGGACTCGGCGGCTGGAGAAGTTCGTCGCGATGCTGGAGGCCGGGGAGACGCTCCACGGCTGACGCAGCGACGACCTGCTACGGCAGGATGCGCTCTGCCCGTGATGAGGTGCGCGCGGACCTGGAGGACGCCGCGCGGCGGGGGCTCGTGCCCTCTTGCCCGTCCCCCTAGCGTGAAGGCGGGCTCACCCCTGGATTGCATCCTTCACTTCGCCACCTCACCTTCCAACGATTGGAATTGAACTGGAGCGGAGGTGACCGTGTTGCAGGAAGCCAGGACAACGCCTTTGCAGAACGTGGGGCGTGGGGTGCTGGGCTCGTTCATGGTCGGCGCCGGCACAGGCCATCTCTCCTTCGCGCGAGGGCCCTTCCAGGCGCAGGTGCCGGACTGGGTTCCCATGGACAAGGACCTCGTCGTCCTGCTCTCCGGCGTGGTCGAAATCGGCCTCGGGCTGTCCCTGCTCTTCGACAAGCGCCACCGGATTCCCCTGGGGCTGGGACTGGCGGCCTTCTTCGCGGCGGTCTTCCCCGGCAACCTGCATCAGTACGACAAGCGCCTCTCCGCGTTCGGCCTGGATACGGACCGGAAGCGCCTGGTCCGGCTGTTCTTCCAGCCCGTGCTGATGGCCTGGGCGCTGTGGTCCACCGGTGCCCGAAAGGCATTGCGGTAGAACCCAGCGCTTCATCATGTCTGGGATTGCGCGGGACGGCGGACTACTTCGTTTCGCCCATGACTTCGATGGTGTGCTTGAGCCGCTCCAGGCCCAGGCGCACCAGGGCGCCGCGCAGGTCGGGCTGGCCCAGGAAGGCCTTCTTGAACACGTCGCGCTCCAGCTTGAGCAGCGTGCAGGGCGTCACGGTGCGCACGGTGGCGGTGGCCAGCCGGCTGCGCAGCAGGGAGATCTCCCCGAACAGGGCGCCTTCCTCCAGCTTGGGATAGGCGGACTGGCGGCCGTCGCTGTGCGTGTGGAAGACCTCGCACTGGCCCCGGAGGAGGACGTAGAGCGCGTCACCCGGCTGGCCCCGGGTGAGCAGCGTCTCTCCCGCGGGGACGGTGCAGGGGACGAAGGCATCTCCCAACTCATGCTGCACTTCAGGTGGCAGGGCGGCGATGAGCGGGTTGCTGCGCAGCGCGTCCGCGAGCAGGCGCTCCCGGGCCGCGACCTGCATCTGTTCCCCCTTCACGCCGTAATCCTTGCCCAGCTCCCGGACGCCAGCCTGGGTGAGCTCCAGCAGCACGGCGTCCTCCACCGTCACGATGGTGGCGGTCCGCTGCGTGCCGGTGAGCAGCGCCAGCTCCCCGAAGAACTCGCCGGCCCCCATGCGGCCGACCTCCGTGTTGCCGCCGTGGTCGCCGCCGCGAAGCACCGCGACGCGGCCCTCCAGCACCACGAACATCGAGTGTCCCGGGTCGCCCTCGCGCACCACCACCTGGCCCGCTGGCAGGTAGCGTGTGCAGACGGGCGGCGGCGCGGGAGCGCCTTCCGTCTCCGCCGCGGCGCTGGTCGCCGCCGAAGGTGCCGCGGCGGCTGCGGGCGTCTGTCCGGCTTCCGGGGCCGGGGCGGACGGGTGGGCGGACAGCAGGGCCTGCAGGCGCGCGAACAGGGACATGGTTCGCAAATGCTACCGGCCCGCCCGGGCGGAAACTGTGAAGCGCTTCACAGGCAGCGCGGAGGCGGCCTGAAAGAGAGCCAGGCGGGCAGGAGGCGTCATTGAGCAGGGATTGACGGGCGTTCGCCACGTCTGGGTTCATCCCACCTGACGCGGCGGGACGGGCGCCAGGGATGGCGTGGGCGGACCGGGACGCCCTACAGTCCCGGGCTCATGGGAGACACGCTGGACGTCGTGGTGGACCTGGGGGATGTGGGCGAGACGGCCGCGGATGCCGTGCTGCTGAAGTACGCGCAGGGCTTCCACGGGGCGGACGGCGCGGTGGCGCGCCGGCTGGAGGGGGCGGGCGTGGCCATGGATGCCTTCGACCTGCTCCCCGGGGACCACCGCTTCATCGAGTCGCGCCGGAGCCTGGGCGCCCCGTGGGTGCTCTTCCTGGGCACGGTGCGGCTGCGGCAGTTCGGCTACCACGAGATCCGCCAGTTCTCCGTGCGCGCGCTCCAGCTGCTGGAGCCCCGGCAAGAGGTGCGTCACCTCGCGTGCACGGTGCACGGCCCCAACTACGGCCTGGACGAGGACGAGGCCGTGCTGGCCCTGGTGGGCGGCTTCGTGGACGCGTTCCAGCGCGGCAGTGGTCCCCGCGACCTGGAGCGCATCACGGTGGTGGAGCTGAACCCCAAGCGCGTGGAGCGGCTGCGCAAGGCGATGGCGCTGGGGCTGGGGCTCACGCCGGGCGTGGAGCCGCTGATGGGGGCCACGGGCTTCCGCGTGCGGCGGACGTCCCGCTTCGTCCAGGCACCGCCCATGGCGTCCGCGGGCGCGAACTCCCACGAGAAGCCCCATGCCTTCGTGGCGATGCCCTTCGCACAGGAGCTGGAGGACACCTACCACTACGGCATCCTGAACCCCGTGAAGGCGGCGGGGCTCCTGTGCGAGCGGGTGGACCAGGCCGTCTTCGACGGGCCCATCATCCAGCGCATCCGGGACCGCATCGACACCGCGAAGGTCGTCATCGCGGACCTGTCATTGGCGAATCCCAATGTCTATCTGGAGGTGGGCTATGCCTGGGGGCGCGGCAAGCCCACCCTGCTGCTGGTGCGCGACGTGAAGGAATTGCGCTTCGACGTGTCCAGCTACCGGTGCCTTGTCTACCGGAACATCCGGCACCTGGAGGAGCTGCTGACGCAGGAACTGAGGCGCATCTCCTAAGCGTGTGGCGGGGTCAGTACGGGGCGCAGACGATGCCCTCGCAGTCACCCGCGCCGTTGTCCCGCGCGACGTTGCCGCCCCCGTCGAAGGCGGTAGGCGCGTGGATGCCCCAGCCCGTGTTGCCCAGGGCCACGTTGCCAATCACCGTGGGCGTGCTGGCCGGCAGGACGCGGAGGCCGTCACCGCCGTTCCGTAGGAACCGGTTGGCACGGACGATGCCGGTCTGTGGGCTGCCGACAATGGGAGTGTCTTCCAAAGTCAGCCCGCCCGCATTGTCCCAGAAGGTGTTGCCCTGGACGTAGACCTGGAATGAGCCGGCTGTAAGCCCATTGTCATTGCCCACGATCCAATTGTTGATCATGTCGAGCTGGACCACATTCCAGATGGGCGTCGCCGTGGGGGCGAACGACGCGTTGTCCGCGATGAGCGTGTCCTCGAAACGGAACACATTGCAGATATCGCGGCCCCCGATAGGCACGGTCGTGCTGGCCACGGCCTCGTTCCGCGCGAAGCTGCTCGACCGGACGCGGACATTGCCGGCGAAGCAGTAGATGCCGATCTCGTTCCCCGTGAAGGTCGAATCGAGGACGTCGGCATCATGGGTATCCAGGTAGATTCCGAGGTAGTTGTTCTCGAAGTGGCTCGACCTCACGTCGAACGTACCGACGGACGCGTCGATCTCGCTTCCCAACCCGACGTCATTGCCGATGAAGCGCGAATTCGTGATGAGGAAGTAGCTGGTAGAGAAGTAGTTGTAGATGGCGGTGCCGTTGTCGGCGAACGTGAGCTCGTGCAGCCGCAGGTAGGTGCCTTCGTCGGTCTGGATGCCTCTTGCGAATCCGCGAATCGTGCCGTTGCGCACCATGCTGTTGCTGGTGACCACGATGCCCAGGGTGTCTTGCTGGACCGGACTCGAGCGGCGCACGGTGTGGCCACCCAGATCGAGGACGACGCCGTCACCTTCGATGCGGAGCGCGGGCTCGTCCGTGCCCGGGCAGGAGAGGTCATGCGTGAGCTTCGTGTGCTGGGTGATGACGTCGCCACAGTGGACCTCGCATCCGACAGGCTTCGCTTGCTGGAACCGGGCGTCGAGCGACTCCCTGTCCGCCGCGAGCACCGGGGGCGTTCCCAGGAACAGTCCCGCGATGGCCATTGTGACGAAGAAGCCCCCAGCCTTGTGCATGCCGCCTCCCGGCCGGAGGTCCTTCCGGCGATCGGAAAAGGCTAGACATGGTGCCGTTATCGGCTTCCCGCCTGTGAGGAGCAGCGCACCCGCCGGAAGGTGACAGTCTGGATGCACTGCGGGTCGGGACCGTCAGGCGCCAGGACTGTCTGTCACCAGCCGCGCGCCGCGACCTCCCACGTGGCCACGTGCGTGTCACCCCGCACGACGTGCAGCCGCGCATGCTGCGGGACGGAAACACAGACATGGTTGGGCACCACGCGCACCCGTTCGCCAATGCGTGGGCGCCACGTCGTGCCGGACACGTCCAGCAGGCCGTGCTCCTCCGACAGGTTCTTCACCACGACCTCCGGCCGGTCCAGCAGGACGCCATAGCCCGGCGCCAGCCCTTCCTCCTTCACCAGCGCCTTGGCCCCCGCGTCGATGACCACCTGTCCCGGCACGGCCGTGCTCACCACGGTGGCCAGGACGGAGTAGGCGCACTCCGTCCAATCACACGCACCGATGACGGCTGCGTTGCGGTCGTTGAGTACGTTGAGGCCGGGACGGATCTCCGTGAGGCCCTTCACGGTATGGGATTGCCAGAGCGTCGGCGTGGAGCCGCCGCTGACCACCTCCGGCGGCAGACCCGCGCTCTTCAGTGGGTCCACGAACGTCGCGACCGCATCCGACTGGGACTGCATCACTGCGGGCAGCTCCGCCTGAGGGACGCGGATGTGGCCCGCGTAGAAGGTCAGCCCGCGAAAGGCCACTCCAGACGTGGACGCCGCAGCGTGCGCCAGGGCCAAGGCCTCGTCTGGCGAGCGCAGCCCCACGCGGCGCATGCCCAGGTCTACCTCCACGAGCACGCCCACGGTGCGCCCCGCATCCCGCGCCGCGCGCGCCAGCCCCTCCAGCACCTCAAGGGAGTCGAGCGCCACGGTGAGCCGCACGCGCGACGGCAGGGCCATCAGCCGCGCCAGCTTGTGCGCGCCCACCGGCGGATACGCGAGCAGCACGTCGTCGGAAACGGACGCCATGACCTCGGCTTCCAGGAGGGTGGCCACCGTGACGCCAGAGGCTCCCGCCGCGACCTGCATCGCGCCCAGCTCCGCCGTCTTGTGCGTCTTCGTATGGGGTCGCCAGCGCAGGCCATGCTCGCGGGCATAGGCCGCGACGCGCTGGAGGTTCCGCTCCACGCGGTCCAGGTCCACGAGCGGCGCGGGCGTGTCGAGCGAGTCGAGGAAGGTCGAGGACATGCGGCGCATGCTGGCACCGCGCTCCTCGACCCGTCATCCGAATCCCTGGACTTGCGTTCGCGAGGCTACGCCACCGGGTCGAAGCTCACCGTGGGCCGCTGCCAGCTCCAGCCGCCGCCCTTCAGCGCCTCCGTCGCCTGCGCATCCAGCACGCGCAGCGCCGCGAGCACCTCCGCGGGGGGCCGGGGGGCTCCGGGCGCGCTCTCCACCTCGAAGCGCGGCGGAATGGTGCTGGCGTCCTGGCCGCCCATCACCACGCGGATGCGGCAGTTCTGCGGGGACAGCTCCGTCTCCCCGGACCAGGACACGTCCTGGACGACGAGGTCCACCGCGCCCAGCACCTTCTGCCCCTTCAGCCGCGTCACCACCGCGTCCAGCGAGCCCTTCGCGCGCGCGTTCCGCTTCTTTCCAAGCCGGGTCAGCGTCCACCACGCGAGGCCGCCCGCGACCACGGGCGAGAGGATGAAGTAGGGGATGAGCGGGCTCATGGGGCGGGAGGCTGCCACGAAACCCAAAAGAAGAAACGCCCGTCTTCCGAGCCGCAAGGACTCGGAGGACGGGCGCAGGTAGAAGCCCGGCTACTGCGGCGCGGGCGCGGCGACCTTCTTCGTCGCGTTGGGCTTGTACGTCATGCCCAGCTCGTTGAAGACGAAGGAGTAGACGTCCACCTCCTCCTCGATGCGCGAGGACAGCGGCGTGCCCATGCCGTGGCCCGTCTCCGCGTCGGCGCGCAGCAGGATGGGCTTGGGGGACGCCGTGGCCGCCTGCATCCGGGCCACCATCTTGCGCGAGTGGAACGGATCCACGCGCGGGTCATTGGCGCCAGAGGTGAAGAGCACCGACGGGTACTTCGTCCCGTCCTTCACGCGGTGCACCGGCGAATAGCCATACAGCGCCTTGAACTGCTCCGGGTCCTTCACCGAGCCGTACTCGGTCACGTTGAACTGGCCGTTGGGCGTCAGCTCCGTGCGCAGCATGTCGTAGATGCCCACGCGCGCCACCACCGCGCCGTACTGCTCCGGGTGCTGCGTCAGCGCCGCGCCCATCAGCAGGCCGCCGTTGCTGCCGCCCTGGATGGCCAGCTTCTTCGGCTGCGTGTACTTCTGGTCCACCAGCAGCTTCGCGCACGCGTAGAAGTCGTCGAACACGTTCTGCTTGTTCGTGAGCGAGCCGGCCTTGTGCCACTCCTCACCGAACTCCGAGCCGCCGCGCAGGTTCGCCACCGCGAACACGCCGCCCTGCTCCAGCCACATGCCCGTCAGCGGGCTGTAGCCCGGGTTGATGGACACGTTGAAGCCGCCGTAGCCGGTGAGCCACGTGGGGTTGTTCCCGTTCAGCTTCGTGCCCTTCTTCTTCAGAATGGAGAGCGGCACCTTCGTGCCGTCCTTGGACGTGGCCTCCGTGCGCACCACCTCCACGTCGCTCATGTCGATGGGCGCCGTGCGCGCCATCGCCGTCTTCGTCACCTTGCCGTCCGCCGCCGTGAAGCGGAACCACGCGGCCGGCTGGGTGAAGCTGCCGTTGACGATGAGCAGGTCGTCCGCGCCCTGGCGCACCAGGCCGCCCACGAACGACACCGGCAGCGTGGGCACCAGCCCCAGCGCCTTGCCCGTCAGGTCCACCATGCGCAGCTGCGACGGACCGCCCAGCTGCTCCAGCAGGTACAGGCGGCCCTTCGTGGGCACCACGGCCTGCACCGTCGCATGGCCCTCGGGGACGACCACGGTCGCCTTGTCCAGCGTGGGCGTGGCCAGGGGCAGGCGCAGCACCTTGCCCTTCGACGCGTCCTTGCGGCTGAGCAGGTACGCCGCGCCGTCGCTGCCGAAGCGCGCCGACACCACCTTGTCCGCATACTTCGCCACCTGCGTCCACGTGCCCTTGGGGCCGTGCAGGTACAGGTCGAACTCGCCGCCGTCGCCGTTGGCCACGCGCGCGAAGGTGTACTGACCGTCGTCGCTGGACTCCAGGTCCGTCATCGCGATGCGCGGGAAGTCCTTGCCCAGCGCGTACGTGTCCTTCTCCGTGGGCGTGCCCAGCGTGTGGAAGTACACCTGCTGGTACACCTCGCGGTCCACGGGCGGGCGCTCCTCGCCGCGCGGGTAGCGCGTGTAGAAGAAGCCCGTGCCCTGCGCGTTCCACGCGAGGCTGCCGCCCGCCGTGCCGCCGTTGACGCGCGGAACCAGCTCGTTGGCCATCGCCTTCGCCGTGGCCACGTCCCACACGGACACGTCACCGCTCTCCGTGCCGCCCTTGGACATGGAGACGGCGACCTTCTTGCCGTCGTGCGACAGCTGGAACCAGTCGATGGTCGTCTTGCCGGACGTGTCCACCTGCGTGGGGTCCACCAGCACGCGCTCCTTCGACGTGTCGTCCAGCGAGCCCACCACGATGAGCGTGGGCTGCTGCTTGGGCGGCTGGAACTTCAGCCCCAGCAGCGTGCCGCCCTGTTCGTCCAGGGCGCCGTAGGAGGGCGACTTCCAGGACAAAAGCTCCGTGATGCGCTGGCGCAAGGGCTCGCGGCCCGGGAGCTTGTCCAGGTACGCGCGCGTGAACGCGTTCTGCGCGTCCGTCCACTGCTGCACCTTCGGCTCCGTGGCGGACTCCATCCACTGGTAGGGGTCCGCAACGGCGGTGCCGTGGTAGGTCGTCTCCACGGGCTGCTTCTCCGCGGCGGCGGGCTTCGCGGGAGCCTTCCCCGCGGCTCCGGACACGAGCGGCAACAGCAGCGCTGCGGTCGTGACTGCGATTCTGGACTTCATGGTTCACCTCGCATGCGGGTGTTTCCCTGCGGGACGCTCATCGCAGGGGCAGCTCCACCAGGGCGGTGGAGAAGGTGTCGAAGGTCTCGTTGGCGTTGGGCTTGGTGCCCTCGTCCATGTTGCCGAGCATCAGCGCGAAGACGACGCGCGGGTGCTCCGTGTCGTTCGGCCGCTCCGCCACGCCCACGAAGCACTTCTGACCCGTGAGCGTGCCCGTCTTCGCGCGGATGCGGCCCGCGGTGGACTGCGTCGTCTTGCGGCCCGCCAGCGTCCCGTCCACGCCCAGCACCGGCAGACTGTCCACCAGCGCGGCGCCATACGGCTCCTGGAGGCTGGTGAGCAGCACGCGCGCCATGCCCCGGGGCGACGCCAGGTTGTAGCGGGACAGGCCGCTGCCATCCACGGGACGCAGGTCCTTGGTGGGCACGCCCCGGCGCGCCAGCTCCGCCACCAGGGCCGTGCGCAGCGCGACGTAGCCCTCCTGGCCGGTGCGCTCGCGAGCGAAGCGCATGCCCAGCCGCTCCGCGTACAGGTTGAGGCTCTCCTTGTTCGTCACGCGCACCAGCTCCGACAGGGGCGGGCTGATCAACTC
>NZ_RAWR01000248.1:0-15079 GCF_003986945.1 Corallococcus sp. AB018
GGGGTGGCGGCTCCCGCCCTGGCGCAGGACAGCAAGGACTCGGTGAAGATCATCCAGGAGGAGGATCGCACCGTGTACCGCAAGAAGACGGTGATTGATTTCACGGATGTGGCGGTGGAGGGCGAGCTCACCAAGCCGGAGGGCTCCTACGTCCTCAACCGCAAGAAGACGGATTTCCAAAGCCTCATCAAGGTCCGGGAGAACTTCGACCCGGAGCTTCAGAAGTCGGCGGACAATCTCTAGACGACACAGGTGGCGTTGAACGTTTTCGGGACGGGAAGGGAAGAAGGAAGAACTTCATGGCGGCGGCGAGAAAAAACGGTTTGACGCTTCGGATCACCACCCCGGACGGCTCCATCCAGGAGACGGTTTCGGAGGCGGAGAGTGTCATCGTGGGGTCGGGCGCCCAGGCGGCGGTGAAGATTCAGGATCCGCGCGTGTCCAACCTCCACGTGATGCTGAAGGTGGACAACGATGGCTCCGTGACGGCCATCGACCTGGGCAGTGAAGGCGGCACCCAGGTGTCCGGGCAGAAGCTCATCATCCCCACGGCGCTCAAGCCCGGGGACGTGCTCACGGTGGGCACATCAAGGGTGGAGGTGCTCTTCGGTGAGGTGCCCCGGCCGGCGGCTCCGGCGGCGGCGGTGGCGCAGCCCGGCGTGTTCCAGCAGCGCCCGGCGATGCCCCCGGCGGCTCCGGTGGCGCCTCCGGTGGCCCACTCCGCTCCGGTGCCTCCCAACATGCGGCAGGCTCCGCCTCAGCGGCCCGCGATGAACGCGGCGCCCACGAACGTGGTGGGCACGGTGAGCACGCCGCGCTCCGCTCCGGCGGGCGCGCTGGGCACGCAGGTGTCCCAGAACGTGACGTCCACCCCGGTGTTCGGCCCTCCGCCGCCTCCGGTGGCTGCGCGCAAGCCTACGCCTCCCCAGGTGGCCGCGGCCCGCAAGCCGCAGCCTCCACCGCACCTGCAGGAGCCGCTGCCCCGGGACGCGCAGCCCACGCCGGACGCGAAGGTGCTCCAGGTGTCCATGCTCTGGGGCGACCAGATGCTGGAGGTCCAGCACTTCAAGGACGGCGCGCCGGTCACCATTGGCGAGGGCGCGAAGAACACCTTCACCGTCTTCTCTCCGCAGGTGGGCAAGCGCCACGTGCTCGCGGTGAGCAAGGGCGACAAGCTGGAGCTGCGCGCTCCGGCGGGCTCTGGCGTCTTCGTCACCAACAACGGCGATGTCCGCACGAAGGACGCGCTGCGCGCCGCGGGCCAGCTCAACAACGCCGCGTCGGAGCAGGAGCAGCTCTTCACCCTGGGCCTGCATGACCGTGCGGAGGTGTCGCTGGGCACGGTGGCGTTCGTGATGCGCTACGTGAAGCCGTCGCCGGCCATCCTGGCGACGTCGCTTTCGGACCGCGACTTCGGCTTCTTCAAGATCGCCGCCATCTGCATCCTCGCGGCGGCGGCGTTCGTCACCGCCATGCTGCTGACGCCGCACACGGAGACGAAGTCCGCGGACGACGTCTTCGAGTCCCAGCAGCGCGTGGCCAAGTTCCTCATCACCCCGGAGAAGAAGGTGGAGGCGAAGAAGCTCCAGCTCTCCGGCGTGGAGGAGGGGGCCAAGGCCAAGGACGAAGAGGGCAAGTTCGGCAAGGAGGAGGCGAAGCAGGAAGAGGCCGCGCCCTCCAAGCCGGGCACCCAGGTGGTGGACAAGTCCAAGAAGGAGAAGGACCGCCAGGTGGTGGGCAAGGTGGGTCTCCTCGGCGCGCTCAAGGGCATGAAGGGTGGCGCTTCCGACGTGTTCGGTCCGGGCGGCATCGGCACGGGCATCAACAACTCGCTGGGCGGCCTCAAGGGCGGCGCGGCCATGGGTGACGCGCACGGCGTGGGCGGCATGGGTTCGCGCGGCACGGGCAACGGCGGTGGCGGCACGGCGCTGGGCATCGGCGGCCTGGGCACCCAGGGCAATGGCCGGGGCACGGGCGGATCCGGCGGCATCGACCTGGGCGGCCGTGGCAAGTCCGTCACCAAGGTCATCCCTGGCAAGACGACGGTGATTGGCGGCCTGGACAAGGACGTCATCGCCAAGGTCATCCGGCGGCACCAGAATGAGATCAAGTACTGCTACGAGTCGGAGCTGAACAAGAACCCGTCGCTGGCCGGCAAGGTCGCGGTGGCCTTCACCATCGACCCGGCGGGCGCGGTGGCGGACGCCAGCGTGTCCGAGTCCACGCTGGGCAGCTCTCCCGCGGAGCAGTGCATGATCTCCCGCATCCGCCGCTGGAAGTTCCCAGAGCCCAAGGGCGGCGGCGTGGTGAACGTGACGTACCCCTGGCTGTTCTCGCCCTCGGGTGCGGACGCCGCTGAGTAGTCCGGGGCGCACTTCGTAGACTGGAAGACCGAAATGGCGTGGACGAAACGGTCCACGCCATTTTCGTTTTTCCCCGCTGCCGTTTCGTGCCGGGCGTCACTACTGTCCGTGCCACTGCTGCCAGGCGTGCGAGGGAGCAGGAGGACAACGTGACGGGAGGAGTCGTGAGGAAGTCGCTGCTGTTGGCCGCGCTCGCGCTGGCGACGCCGGCCCTGGGGGCCACGCCGCCGGAGGGCGTGCCGTTCGAGCCGCGCCGGGGGTTCTTCACCGAGACCGACGTCGGGGTGTTCTTCACGGTGGGCGGCGAGAACAGCTACTCCAACGCGCAGTCGTACGTGCAGTTGGGCATTGGCTATGACTTGACGGAGCGGCTGTCGTTGGGCGCCCACTTCGCGCTGGGCTCCTCCGCGCAGAACTGCTTCGCGGGCTACCTGCCGGACTCCAACGTCTGCGCCCTGTCCGACAACTTCACCGTGGCCTTCGGCGACCTGACGGCCGCGTACCACGTGCGGCTGGCCAACCGCTTCTACCTGACGCCCAAGGTGGCGGCGGGCTACACGCGGTTGGACCCGACGCCGGTGGATCCGGACCAGGGCGACCCGGGCCGCTCCATCAACGCCTTCAACGCGGGCCTGGGCGTGGGCGTGGAGTACGCCACGTCCTTCGACCACTTCTCCGTGGGCGCGGATCTGCTCGGGCGCTACATCTTCGGGCCCAACATCATGACGTTCGCGGTGTTCCCGCGCGTGAAGTACACGTTCTAGCGCGCCACTTGCCGGGCGTATCCGGCGGGTGTGCAGCCCACGATGCGCCGGAAGTCGCGGATGAAGTGGGCCTGATCGAAGTAGCCCAGCTCCAGCGCCAGCCGAGCCAGCTCCGGAGGTGGCGTTTCGCGCAGCCGCTCCGCGGCTTCATGCAGGCGGTAGCGCTGGATGACCCACTTGGGATTCACGCCCACGTAGCGGTTGAACAGCCGCTGCAGCGTGCGCAGGCCCGGGCCTCCGGGCGTGAGCAGGTCCTCCACCTTCGTCACCGCGCGGTCCTCCAGGATGCGCGTGACGAGCCCCTGCACGAGCGCCACGTTCGGATCCGGCGCGGGCATGCGAGCCCGCAGGAAGGCCTCCGCCAGGGCGATGCGCTCGCGGTCCGCGTCTCGCGCGACGTCGGTGGCGAGGATGGCCGCCTCGAACTCCAGCGCCTCCGGGCCCAGCAACGCACCGGGTGAAGCGGTTCGTCGCGTGAGGGCGGACACGGGCGTCCCCACGAAGGGGAAGAAGCCACCGGGCCGGAACTTGATGCTGAACACGCCGCCCAGCCCCTCCAGCGTGATGGAGAAGCGGCCCGGGTGCGGGCCACCCACGCGCGACGTGCCGTCCTGGAAGGCCCAGTGCACGGAGGGGTGGCTGAGGCTCTGCTGGAGGTAGGGCGGCTGTCCGCGCAGGTCCCATCGCACGGCCCAGAAGTGTTCGACCCACGGGCGCAGGTCCTCCGCGGGCAGGACGCGGACGTGCTCGAAGTGCCGGGGATCCGGGCGGGGATACAGCAGGCCCCGAGGCTTGCCCGCGTTCGACTCCACCCGCCTTGCCGCCTCCTCCAGGACGTCCGTGTCCTGGCGCGCTTCTACTACCGCTTCGACTGACGCCGGACAGGTGCCCCGGCCCGGCGGGCGGATTCAGCTCCGTCGCTCGTGTGCTCACCCTGAAAGTCACCCTCGCGGTTCTTTCCAGGTAATCACATGACCCCCGTTCTCCGTTCCCATGCGCGTGTGTGGGTGCTGGTGCTGTCGTTGCTGTCCGTCCCCGCGCTCGCGCAGGGCATCCCGAACCTGCCGTCCGCGGAGGAGTGCTGGGGCCAGTCGCCGGACGCGGACCACGACGGCGTGAGCGACAGCTGCGAGCTCCAGGTGGCCGCGGCCTTCATGCCCACGCTGTGGATTGCCCAGGGGGAGAAGGGCGTGGCGCGCCGGCCGTACTTCGCGGCGCGGCCGTTGAACTCCGCCCTGCGCACGCTGCGCATCTTCTACCTGGCCGCGTACTACGAGGACCACGGCATCCCCAGCCTGGGCATCTTCAACGTCTTCGCCCACGACGGGGACTCCGAGTTCCAGGTGCTGGACGTGCACTACGCCGACGGCCGCTGGTACCTGGACCAGGCCTTCCTGGCCGCGCACCTGGAGACGGCTTGCGATTCGTCGGGTTGGTACGGCTACGCGCAGCTCGAGTACGCGGGGGCGTACCGGGGCGCGCCGCGCATCTACGTGGCCGGGAACAAGCATGGCTCCTACAACTCGAAGGCCACCTGTGCCCGGGGCTGCTACTTCACCGACAGCTGCTCCCAGGGTCGGCAGGAGCCGTTGGATCCCGGCAACCAGCTCGCGGGTCGCAACGTGGGCTCCATCAGCCTCCCGTTGATCAACGCCGTCACCGTCAATGGCCAGACGGAGCGGCTTTGGGACGACGTGGAGTTCAAGGGCTGGGACGACCAGGGGAACCGGAGCAACTCGACGCCGTACCGCGCGCGGCTCGTCCGCTTCGGCTTCTGACGCCGGAACGAAGAAGGGGCCGCCACCCGCGTGTGCGCAGGTGACGGCCCCTGGAAGTTTCAGGCGCTTCCGCGGAAGGACTACTCCGCGTCGGCGCGCTCTTCGCGCTTGCGCTCGCGCTCGGCGCGGTAGCGCTCGCCCACGGCCAGCGCCTTCTTGCGCATGCGGATGGACTTGGGCGTCACCTCGACGAGCTCGTCGTCGGCGATCCACTCCAGGGCCTTCTCCAGCCCCATCTCGCGCGGCGGGACGAGGATGACGTTCTCGTCGCGGCCGGCGGCGCGGATGTTGGTGAGCTTCTTCTCGCGGCAGCAGTTGACGTTGAGCTCGGACGGGTGCGCGTTCTCGCCGATGATCATCCCCTCGTACACGGTGGTGCCCGCGCCGATGAAGAGCTGGCCGCGCTCCTGGATGCTGAACAGCGCGTACGGGACCGTGTCGCCCAGGCGGTCGGAGACCATGGCGCCGTTGGCGCGCTTCGGGATGTAGCCGAACCACGGCTCGAAGCCGTCGAACTGGCTGCTCATGATGCCCTCACCGCGCGTGATGGTGAGGAACTCCGAGCGGAACCCGATGAGGCCGCGCGCGGGGATGCGGAACTGGAGGCGGGTGCGGCCCGAGCCCAGCTGCTGCATGTCCGTCATGCGGCCCTTGCGGGGCCCCAGGCGCTCCGTCACCACGCCCACGCTGTTCTCCGGCACGTCGGCGAAGAGCAGCTCCATGGGCTCGTGGAGCTGGCCGTCCACCGTCTTGGTGATGGGCTCCGGGTTGGAGGCCGTGAGCTCGTACCCCTCTCGGCGCATGTTCTCGATGATGACCGCCAGCGCCAGTTCGCCACGGCCCACCACGCGGAACGCGTCCGGCGTCGCGGTGTCCTCCACGCGCACGGCCACGTTGCGGTAGGCCTCGCGGTACAGGCGCTCGCGCAGGTTGCGGGAGGTGACGTACTTGCCCTCCTTGCCCGCCAGCGGCCCGTCGTTGACCTTGAAGATCATCATCATCGTGGGCTCGTCCACGGTGATGCGCGGCAGCGCCACGGGCTTCTCGAAGTCCGCGATGGTGTCGCCGATGCTGATTTCCTCGATGCCCGCGATGGAGACGATCTCACCCGGGCCCGCGTCCGGGATCTCCTGGCGCTTCAGGCCGGAGAAGCCGAACAGCTTGACGATCTTGCCCTGCTGCACCTTGCCGCCCTCGCGGACGACGGACACGGGCATGTTCGGGGTGATGCGGCCCGCCTGCACGCGACCCACCGCCAGACGGCCGACGTAGTCGTCGTAGTCCAGGTTGGCGACGAGCAGCTGCAGCGTCGGCTGCTCCACCGGGGGCGGGGGCGGGGGCGGGATGTGCTTGATGATGGCGTCGTACAGCGGCTCCAGCGTCTTGCCCGGCACGTCCAGCGACGTGGAGGCCTGACCCTGGCGCGCGACGGTGTAGAGGACGGGCATCTCCAGCTGCTCTTCGTTCGCGCCCAGGTCGATGTAGAGCGAGTACACCAGGTCCAGCACTTCCTTGGCCCGGGCGTCCTGACGGTCGATCTTGTTGATGACCAGCACGGTCTTCAGGCCCATGGCCAGCGCCTTGGTGAGCACGAAGCGCGTCTGGGGCAGGGGACCTTCGGCGGCGTCCACCAGCAGGATGACGCCATCGACCAGGCGCAGACCGCGCTCCACCTCGCCACCGAAGTCGGCGTGGCCCGGCGTGTCGATGATGTTGATCTGCATCCCCTTGTAGGAGACGGCAGTGTTCTTCGCGAGGATGGTGATGCCCTTCTCGCGCTCGAGGTCGTTCGAGTCCATGACCCGCTCGGCCACGTGCTCATTGGAGCGGAAGGTCCCCGCCTGCCGGAGCAGGTGGTCGACGAGGGTGGTCTTGCCGTGGTCGACGTGGGCGACAATGGCGACGTTGCGAATGTTTTCGCGAGAGATCATCAGGACCAACTAACGGAAATGAAGGTGCGAGGAGAGACGCCCAGAACGGGGTTTCTCAATCCCACCGGAACCCGGAAGGCGGGGGCTTATATGCCGGGGGCTTCCCACCTGCAATGAAGGCGGGTGTCCAGCAGGCAAACAATCAGCCCCCCTGCCTGCTAGGCGCTTATCCCACCTTTGGCGGAATTTCCGCGGTCTCCACTCCCAGCCGCTCCCTCAGGAAGCGCTCCACCCGCAGCTCCACCAGGCCTGGAACTTCCAGTGGGGCGGTATGGGTGCCCTCGGAAATCATCAGGAGCTCAGAGGAGGGGATGCGCTGAGCCATCTTCCGGGACAGCCAGCCGGGGGTGAAGCGGTCCTTCTCCCCGGCGACCACCAGGGTGGGCACGTCCACGTGGTCCAGGTGGTCCTCGGCGGTGTGGTTCGCCAGAGAATCCAGGGTTCGCACGAAGACGACGGGGTCCATGCGTGCCAGATGCGTGAAGTAGGGGGCCAGGTCGTTGCGGGCGATGAGGTCCGGGTTCATCTCCAGGCGGATGGCCAGTTGCACCACCAATTCCGTGGTGAGCGCCCCGTGCACGATGCGCGCGGTGTGCCGGGGGAAGCGCTCCACCGCGGCCCTCAAGGTGGGGAAGAGGCGCTTGAGCATCGTGGAGTCATGGAAGGTGTCCAGCGGCAGGCCGTAGCTGCCGCACACCAGCACCAGCCCCTCCACGCGCCGGGCGTAGCGGCGGTGGAACTCCAGCGCCACCTGCACGCCCATGGAGTGGCCGAAGAGGACGGCCTTGTCCATGCCCGCCGCGTCCATCACCCGCGCCAGGTCGTCGCAGGTGTACGCCATGCCGATGCGCGTGCGGTCCGTGGGGACGGTGCTCTTGCCGTGGCCCCGGTAGTGCCAGCGCAGCACGCGGTGGCGCCGGCCCAGGTAGGGCAGGAGGTACTTCCAGGCGAAGCCGTCACAGCCCAGGCCGTCGCACAGGACCATGCCCGGGGCCCCGTCCCCTCGCACCTGGTAGTAGAGGTCCGCGCCGTCCGGCACCCGCAGCGAGTCCTGCCGGAAGGAGACCGCCTGTCCGTGGGGTGCGCTCACGCCTCCACCTCTTCCGTGTCCAGCCCCTCGGGGATGCCCTTGTCCAGCCCGTAGCGGGAGATTTTCAAGAGCAGGTTGGAGCGGCTGATGCCCAGCTCGCGCGACAGCCGGCTCTTGTTGTAGCGGGTGCGCACCAGGCCCTGGTGGATCATCTCCTTCTCCAGGGACTCCACCGCCTCGTGCAGCTTGCCGTGCGCGCGCGGGGCGATGAAGGGCCCGCCGCCGGGGACGACGGCGTCTCGGATGCGGCTGGAGAGCAGGTCCGCGGGGATGACCTCCAGCTCGCCTCCCAGCACCAGCAGCCGTTCGATTTCGTTCTCCAGCTCGCGGATGTTCCCTGGCCACGCGTACGCGCCCAGGATGCCCAGGGCCTCCGGCGCCAGGCCCCGCGCGCGCTGGCCCTCGCGGTGGTGCTTGCGCAGGAAATGGTCGATGAGGACGGGCAGGTCGTCCTTGCGCTCGCGCAGGGGCGGCAGCTGCAGGCGGATGACGTTGATGCGGTAGAAGAGGTCCTCGCGGAACTCGCCGCGCTTCACCATCTCGCCCAGGTCCTTGTGGGTGGCGGCGATGACGCGCACGTCGACCTCGCGGGAATGGGTGCCGCCCACCGGCAGGAAGGTGCCTTCCTGGAGGACTCGCAGGAGCTTCACCTGGAGGGCGGGGGACATGTCGCCCACCTCGTCCAGGAAGAAGGTGCCCTGGTCCGCGACCTCGAAGAGGCCCTTCTTGTCCTTGAGCGCGCCGGTGAAGGAGCCCCGGGTGTGACCGAAGAGGGCGCTCTCCAGCAGGTTGTCGTTGAAGGCGGAGCAGTTCTGCACGACGAACGGCTTGTCCTTGCGCGGGCCGTTGTGGTGGATGGCGCGCGCCACCAGCTCCTTGCCCGTGCCGGACTCGCCGTTGATGAGGACGGTGGAGTCGGAGTGGGCCACCTTCTCCATCAGGCGGAACACTTCGTTCATGGCCCCGGAGCGGCCGATGATCTTCTCGAAGCGGTAGCGGTTGGACAGCTCGGAGGCCATGGACTGGATGGTCTCCTCCTTGCGCGTGAGCTCCACCTCCTGGTTGGCGATCTCCGTGACCGCGAACTCCAAGAGGTCCGACAGCTTGCTCAACTCCGAGCCGTCCAGCACCGGCACGCGCTCCGCCGCGCCCTCCAGCTCCAGCATGGCCCCGGGCGCGATGTCGCGCATCTTGCCCAGGAGCACCTGTCCGTCTCCGGGCATGAGCGGCTGCCGGGCGAAGCCCTCCACGAAGAGGAAGCCCTCGTACTCGTTGCGGATGTAGAGCGGCGCGCCCACGATGGACAGGCGCAGGTGGCAGTCGTGGAAGAGCGAGCGGCGCAGGTTCTTGGCGGCCTTGAACTTCTCATGCAGCACCCGCACCGACTGGGCACACCGCCGCATCCCCTCCCGCGCCCCCAGCGAGTGGCGGCAGAAGTCGTTGGGCGGCGGGATGAAATCCCCGCGCTGCCAGTCGTGCACCAGGCCGTTGCGATCCGCGAACGAAAGCTCCACCTGCCACCACTTGCGGATGACATCCCTCAACATGACAATGGTGTGCAGATTCTGATGCTTCTCGAAGTCCATCCCCGCGTCCCTCGGCCTGTTGCGGATCAGGACAACGGATCTACGGGGTTGTCCGAAATCAATCCAGCGGCACCTGTCCGAATGAAGGCGCTGTTGGCGTACCCTGGTTCCCTGTGAGCGCACCCCCACATACACACGGCAGGGCCGGGCACGGTCATTCGCACGACCACGACCATGACCACTCGCATCATGGGCATTCGCACGGCCATTCGCACGGTCCCCGCAAGGGCGGGCTGGCGGAGGAGCGGCGCAAGGACCGGCGGCGGCTGCTGTTCGCGCTGGGGCTGACGGCGACCATCATGGTGGCGGAGGCGGTGGGCGGCTTCCTCACCAACTCGCTGGCGCTGCTCTCCGACGCCGGGCACATGCTGACGGACGTGTCGGCCATGGTCCTGAGCCTGCTGGCGCTCTGGTTCGCCGGGCGGCCCGCGGACCTGAAGAAGACCTACGGCTACTACCGGATGGAGATCTTGAGCGCGCTCCTCAACGGGGTGCTGCTGCTGGTCATCACCATCTTCATCCTGATGGAGGCCTGGCAGCGCATGCGCACGCCCGCTCCGGTGGAGTTGGGGCCCATGGCGCTGGTGGCGGGCATCGGCCTGGTGGCGAACCTGGCGGCGCTGGGCTTCCTGCACCAGACGCACTCCATGAACGTGCGCGGTGCGTTCCTGCACGTGCTGGGGGACACGCTGTCGTCGGTGGGCGTGCTGATTGGCGCGGGCGTGATGTGGTGGACCGGCTGGTACGTGGTGGACCCCATCATCTCCGTGCTGATTTCGATGATCATCGTCGTGGGCGCGCTGCGGCTGGTGAAGGACGCGGTGGACGTGCTCCTGGAGGCGGTGCCCGCGCACGTGGACCTGGAGCAGGTGCGCGACCTCATGGGAAAGGTGCCGGGCGTGCAGGCGGTGCACGACCTGCACGTGTGGACCATCTCCAGCGGGATGTACGCGCTGTCCGCGCACCTGGTGGTGGCGGACCCCATGGTCTGCAACAACGACGACATCCTGTCCGCGGTGAAGCACGACCTCTTCGACCGCTTCGGCATCGACCACACGACCATCCAGATTGAGAGCCAGTCCTACGCCCACCTGGGCGAGGTGCACTGACTCACGCTTGCGAAAGGCGCGCGGGGAGGGAATCCTCGCGGGCCTCTATGAGCGTGCTGGACAAGGTGTTGTCGCTGCGGCCGGGCAACGTGGTGGCGCGGGTGGGCCCGGGCTCCCGGGTACCCCTGTTGGATCCACGAGAGTTGCTTGCGGCGCTGGAATCCACGCCCATGGCGCTGCCGTGCCTGCCGGTGCTGTCCAAGGGCGCGCTGCCGGGCCTGTTGGGCGCGGCCCGCGCGGAGGACTCGGTGCTGGGCCTCTCCTGCCCGCACCCCCTGGCGGACCGGGGCGCGCCGGAGCGCTTCGTGAGGGCGGTGCACGCGGCGGCCCAGGAGGCCGAGCACACCCGGCCCCTGTTCCTCCAGGCCGGTCCCCTCCGAGTCACTTCCACGGACGCGGACGTGCTGGACGCGCTCCAGGACGGCATCTTCCGCGTGGTGGACGCGGGCTTCGCGCTGGTGTCGCTGGACCTGTCGCGCCTCACCTCCTACGAGGCCGTGGAGGCGGTGAACGCGCTGGTGGGCCCGCTCAAGGAGCGCGAGCTGTCGCTGGAGGTGTCTCCGCCCCAGCTGTCCTCCGGCGGGCTGGTGGACGCGTGCGCGACGCTGCTGGAGGGGCTGGCGCAGTGGCAGGTCCCGCTGCGCTTCCTGCGCGTGTCGGACGCCCAGCTGGGAGAGGGCGAGCTGGACGTGGAGCTGCTGCGGCAGGTGGTGGAGACGGCCGCGGGGAAGGGCGTGTCGGTGTCGGTGGCGGAGGCCTCCACGGGGCCCGCGCGGGGGCTGTCCAGCTACGTGGCCGTGGGTGTGCGCAAGGTGGACCAGGGAGGGCCCTTCGGTCCGCTGGCCCTGCGCGCCTGGCCTCCAGAGGTCCGCGAGGCGGTGGTGGCGCGGGCCCAGGCGGCGGGCATGCCGGCCGGGGAGCTGCTCTCCGTGCTGGAGGAGGGGCTGCCGCCCCTGACGCCCTCGGCCCGGGAGACGCTGGAGGCGCTGTCCTTCGCGGAGGCCACGGAGGCCCTGGTGGCGCTGGGGGCGCACCGGTCCGCTTCGGTGGCTATGGCGTTCCTCGCGAAGCCGGGCGGGGACCTGGGCTAGAAGGGCGCGCATGCGCATCGTTGCAGGCAGCGCGAAGGGTCGGGCCCTGACGGGGCCCAAGCCGTCGTCCGGACACATCCGCCCCACGGCGGACCGGGTCCGGGAAACCATCTTCAACATGCTGGGCCAGTTCCTGGACGGCCAGGCCGTGCTGGACCTGTACGCGGGGACCGGCGCCCTGGGGCTGGAGGCCCTGTCGCGGGGCGCGGGCCGGCTGGTGCTGGTGGACCAGGACCGCGAGGCCCTGGCCCTGTGCCGGAAGAACACCGACGCGCTGGGCTTCGCCGCCCAGGTGTCCATCCTGGCGCAGCCCGTGGTCCGCGCGCTGGAGACGTTGGGCAAGCAGGGGGCCAGGTTCGACCTCGTCTTCGCGGATCCACCCTACGCGGCGCGCGTGGTGGAGACGGTGCTGGAGGCGGTGGCGGCCGCGGGCGTGGTGACGCCGGGCGGCACGGTGATGGTGGAGCACGACAAGCGGGAAGCGGCCCCGGAGGCCCACTCGGGGCTCGCCCTGGAGGACCAGCGCCGCTTCGGGGACACCCTGGTGAGCTTCTACCGGGCCCCGTGACGTGCGCTTGACCGGCCCCGTGGGCCCGCCGAGACTTCAACGCACCCATGCCGGTCGCCATCTATCCTGGTTCGTTCGATCCGCTCACCAACGGGCACCTGAGCCTCATCCAGCGCAGCCTGAAGATGTTCGACCGGCTCATCGTCGCCATCGCGGTGAACCCGAAGAAGACGCCCCTCTTCAGCCAGGAGGAGCGCATCGAGCTCATCCGTGAAGCGGTGAACGACCCCCGCGTGGAGGTGGACGCCTTCCACGGCCTGCTGGTGGACTACGTGCACCAGCGCAACGTGAGCGTCGTCATCCGCGGGCTGCGCGCGGTGTCGGACTTCGAATACGAGTTCCAACTGGCGAACATGAACCGCAAGCTGGCGCCGGACATCGACACCGTCTTCATGATGACGGGTGAGGACTACTTCTACATCTCCTCGCAGCTGGTCCGGGAGGTCGCGACCTTCGGGGGGAACGTGGATGGGCTCGTTCCCCCGAACGTCAACGCGGGGCTGAAGAAGAAGTTCGGCCCGAAACCGTAGCGGCAGGCGGGCGACGCAGGACGTCCGGGAGGCTTGTCCGCTTCGGACGTTCCGCGCTAGGCAGGACGCATGAAACTCGCCCGCCGGCTGCAAGCCATCAAGCCCTCCGCCACCCTGGCCCTCAACGCCCGCGCCAAGGCGCTCGCGGCGAGTGGGAAGGACGTGGTGGTGCTCGCCGCCGGTGAGCCGGACTTCGACACGCCGGAGTTCGTGAAGCAGGCGGCCATCGACGCGCTCCGCACGGGCTTCACCAAGTACACCGCCACCGCGGGCATGCCGGAGCTTCGCGAGGCCGTCTGCCGCAAGCTGGAGAGGGACAACGGCCTGAAGTACGCGGTGGATCAGGTGGTGGTGACGGCGGGCGGCAAGCAGTCGCTCTACAACTGCTTCCAGGCGCTGCTGGACGAAGGCGACGAGGTCATCATCTTCGCGCCGTACTGGGTGAGCTACCCGGACATGGTGCACCTGGCGGGCGGCACGCCGGTCATCGTCCCCACGCGCGAGGAGGACGGCTACGCGCCGGACCCCGCCGCCATCAAGAAGGCGCTCACCCCGCGCACGCGCGCCATCGTGCTCAACAGCCCGGCCAACCCCACGGGCGCGGTGTACTCGCGCGCCACGCTGGAGGGCATCGCGGACGCGGTGCGCGGGCACGACTGCATCATCGTCACCGACGACATGTACGAGAAGCTCCTCTACACGGGGGAGCCGTTCCTCAACCTGGGCAACGTGGCGCCGGACCTGGTGCCCCGGCTGCTGCTGTCCAACGGCCTGTCCAAGTCCCACGCGATGACGGGTTGGCGGCTGGGCTACGCGGCGGGCCCCAAGGCGCTCATCACCGGCATGCAGCTGGTGCAGGACCAGTCCACCTCCAACGCGTCCTCCATCACGCAGAAGGCGGCGCTGGCGGCGCTCAACGGCCCCACGGACACCATCACCGCCATGGTGAACGAGTACCGCGAGCGCCGGGACTTGTTCGTCGCGGGACTCAACGCCATCCCCGGCATCCGCTGCCGGCTGCCGGAAGGCGCCTTCTACGCGATGGCGGACGTGCGGGGCCTGCTGGGCAAGACGTACAAGGGCAAGCCGCTGACGGACTCGCTCCAGCTCTCCGAGGCGCTGCTCAACGACTTCCTCGTGGCGGCGGTGCCGGGAGATCCGTTCGGTGCGCCGGGCTACATCCGCATGAGCTTCGTCACCTCGCGCGAGGTGCTGCAGAAGGGCCTGACGCGCCTGCGGGATTTTGTCGCGGCGCTGGGGTGAGGTGAAGAGGCGGTCTGGGACAGTGAATTCCCAGGCCGCTTCGTCGTCTGGAAAGCCACCGGACGCACCGACGAGCCCCCACGCGGGCCAGGTGCGGAAGGCCTCGCGCCGGCCGGAGCGCGCTTTCCCTGAAGAACCCACCCATGATGACCCTGAAGACTCGAAGCAGCGTGCTCTGCGCGCTGTTGATGGCCGTTGTGTTGTCCGCGTGCGATCCCGACGCCGGGTCCTCCAAGGATCCGGCTGACCAGGAGCCCCGGCCCGGGCGGGTGACGGGCGTCGTGTTGACGGAGCAGGGCGAACCGCTCAAGGACTTCGAAGTCACCCTCATGGAGACCGACAAGACGGTCATCTCCGACGCGCAGGGCAAGTTCACCTTCGAGTCGCCATGATTGAAGCCGAGCGCGATGGCTTCAAGACCGCGTCCGGAATCCTGATCGTGATCCAGGCCCCGGATCCCGTGAGCATCACCCTGCAGTCGGCGCCTTGACGAAAGCAGCGGGGCGCCCGGGAGTAACGCCGGGCGCTCCTTGGCGTCTTCAGTCCGTGTACGCGAAGGCGTGCCAGCTCAGGTCCGGGCTGCCGCGGAAGAGGAAGATGGCCGCGTGGCCGGAGAGGTTGCCCACCGCGGCCCAGGTGTCCTTGAGCGCGCGCGGATCCAGGCCCAGGCGCGCGGGCGGCTTGCCGTACTTCTTCTCCATCTCCGCGATGGGCAGCACTTCGATGTCGTAGAGGGTGACCAGGTCCGTGCGGCGCGAGCGCAGCTGCTTCACCCATGCCTGCACCAGCTCGTCGGGCGTGTTGAAGCGCTTGTCCTCCAGCTGGAACGGGAAGATCAGCTCCGTGGACGCGTTGCGCACATCCCCCGTCAGCAGGCTCTGGAAGAGGAATCGCGCCTCGTTGTGGATCACCGAACGGGCGATGCCCTCGGGGGACAGGTCCTCTTCGGTGGGGCGCGCGGCTTCGCGACCCGGGGCCAACTGGACGGTGCCCGCGGAGGAGGGGG
>NZ_RAWR01000249.1:0-14913 GCF_003986945.1 Corallococcus sp. AB018
GTCGGTGGCAGGCCCACCCCGCCGGTGCCGCCCGCGCCTCCGGTCCGGAGCGCGGTGCCCCCGGTGGCGCCCATGGCCCCCATGCTCGCGGCCGCGCCGCGTCCTCCCGCACCGCCCGCGCCTCCGCCGGACATGGGCATCGAGGACGGCGACACCTTCGCGTACCTCTCCGACGGCCGCACGATGATGGCCGGCAGCACGGACGACCTGTACCTGGCGCGCACCTTCAAGCAGAAGGGCAAGGACCTGCTCTTCGTGCGCCGCGACAACAAGCCCATGCTGATCCGCGACGCGAAGACGCTGGAGCAGGTGCGCAACCTGATGGAGGACGACCGGAAGCTGGGCGATTCGCAGAGCGCGCTCGGTGAGAAGCAGGCGGCCCTGGGCGCGCAGCAGGCCTCGCTGGGCCAGAAGCAGGCGGAGCTTGGTTATCCCATGTCGCAGATCGCCGCGAAGCACGCCGCCATCGCCTCGAAGCGCGCGGAGATCGCCATGGAACGCGCCCGCCTCCACTCGCTCGCGGACGGCCCCGAGCGCGACCGCAAGGAAGCGGAGCTCGACAAGCGCGACGCGTCCTTCGACCAGGAGCTGGAGGGCCTGGACAAGCAGCAGGAGGAGCTCAGCAAGAAGATGGAGGCGCTCGGCGAGGAGCAGTCGAAGCTGGGTGAACAGCAGGGGAAGCTAGGCGAGCAGCAGGGGAAGCTGGGCGAGCAGCAGGCGGCGCGCAGCCGCGAGAGCATGAAGAAGGTGATGGCCGTCATCGACGAGGCCATCCGCAAGGGCCTGGCCGAGCCTCTGCCCTCCTGAGGACAGAGGGCGCGGCCCCTCGGTGACGGCGCACGCGGGGGTTCCCTATACCGGGACCCGGTGTGAAGCCTGTCTCGGAGGTCGCCATGTCCGCCGCCGTCCCGCAGCACACGTCACGCACCACCATCGACATCCTGGTGCGCCGGGTCCGTGAGGGCTCGAGCGCGTGGGCGAAGCTCCCTCTGCCGGAGCGCATCCGGCTCCTGGGGGACCTGCGCGACGCGTACGTCGCCATCGCGGAGCCGAGCGTGCGCGCGGCCTGCGAGGCGAAGGGCATCGACCCCGGCGGTCCACTCGCGGGTGAGGAGTGGCTCGCCGGGCCCATGGTGGTGGTGCGCAACCTGCGCCTGCTCTCGGACGCGCTGAAGGACATCCAGAAGCACGGCGCGCCCGTCATCCCCGCGAAGCACCTGCGCACGCTGGAGGACGGGCGGCTCGCCGCGCGGTTGTTCCCCCAGGACAGGCTGGAGGGGATGCTCTTGCCCGGCACCACGGGCGAGGTCTACTTCCAGCCTGGCGTCACCGCGGCCAACCTGCGTGAACACCAGGCGTCCTTCTACCGAAAGCCCCACAAGGGCCGGGTCTGCGCGGTGCTGGGCGGCGGCAACGTCAACTCCATCCCGCCCATGGACTGCCTCTACAAGCTCTTCGTCGAGGGCACCGCCTGCGTGCTCAAGATGAACCCCGTCAACGCGTACCTGGGCCCGTTCCTGGAGCAGGCCTTCGCCCCGCTCATCGCTCGCGACGCGCTGGCCATCATGTACGGCGGCGCGGAGGAGGGCGCGCAGCTGGTCCACCACGACGCGGTGGACGAACTGCACATCACCGGCAGCGACAAGACCCACGACGCGCTCGTGTGGGGCCCGCCCGGCCCGGAGTCCGACGAGCGCCGCCGGAAGAACGAACCGCTGCTCGCGAAGCACGTCTCCAGCGAGCTGGGCAACATCTCCCCCGTGGTGGTGGTGCCGGGGCCGTACTCGGACGGCGAGCTGCGCTTCCAGGCGGACGACATCGCCGGCATGGTCGCCAACAACGCGTCCTTCAACTGCAACGCGGCGAAGCTGCTGGTGCAGCCGAAGGATTGGCTCCAACGCGGCACGCTGATGGACCGCATCCAGGCGAGCCTGGGCCATGCGCCCGTGCGCCGCGCGTACTACCCGGGCGCGCAGGAGCGCTGGCACCAGTTCACGGACGCGCGCCCCAACCTGCGGCTGGTGGGCAACCCCGGCGAGGGCGACCTGGCCTACGCGTTGATTCCAGACGTGGATCCCTCGAAGACGGACGACCGCGTCTTCCGCAACGAGCCCTGGTGCACGGTGCTGTCTGAGACGGGCCTGCCGGGCTCCGACGAACCGGTGACCTTCCTGGAGGCCGCGGTGGCGTTCCTCAACGAGAAGGTGTGGGGCACGCTGAACGTGACGCTCATCGTCCACCCGAAGACGATGCGGGACCCGAGGGTGCGCGCGGCGGTGGAGAAGGCGGTGCGGGATTTGCGCTACGGCACGGTGGCCCTCAACACCTGGCCCGCGGCGGCGTATGCGCTGGGCAGCATGCCCTGGGGCGGCCATCCGTCCGCGTCGGCCCGGGACATCCAGAGCGGGCAGGGCTGGGTGCACAACACGTTCATGCTGGAGTCCATCGAGAAGGCGGTGTTGCGCGCCCCGCTCACGTCGCTGCCCTCGCCTCCGTGGGTGCCGGGTCACAAGGGCGTGGCGGCGCTGGGCCGCCGGTTGGTGGAATTCGAGCAGTCCCCGTCCTGGTGGAAGGTCCCCGGTGTCGCCCTGGCCGCGCTGCGCCGCTAGGGGCAGGCGGGGAGGCGGGGATTCTGGAGGCTCGTGGTAGTTAAGGGGGACCATGGCATCCAGGTACGCGCAAGAGGGTGGGCAGTCGCTCCAGCAGGGTCAGCCGGCGGAGGCGGTGAAGAGCTTCCAGAAGGGCCTCTCCATCGACCCGAAGGACGTGGACTGTCTGATGGGCCTGGTGCGCACCCACCTGAGCACCGGCGCCGCGAAGGAGGCGGAAGGCGCCGTGACGCGCCTGCTGCAGGTGCAGCCGGACAACACGGAGGCGCAGGCGCACCTGGCCATGCTCAAGGCGCAGGCCGGAGACCCCGTGGCGCTGGTGACGCTCAAGGCGCTGGCCGCCGCGCCCACCGCCGGCTACTTCGAGCGCTTCAACCTGGGCACGCTGCTGGCCGAGCGCGGCGACCTGGAGGGCGCGAAGGCCGCCTTCGAGGCCGCGCAGGTGGTGGCGCCCCACAGCGTCTACCCGCACTTCGAGCTGGGCCGCATCGCGGTGCAGCGCAGGGACACGGCGGCGGCGGTGACGCACTTCCAGCAGGCCTCGGCGCTGGCGCCCCAGGAGGCCCTGCCGCACCTGATGCTGTCGCGCGCGCATGCGGCGAACGGCGCCATCGGGGCGGCCATCGCGGCGGCCACGCGGGCGCTCGAGAACGCGCAGGGCCGCACGCGCGTGGCGGTGTTGCAGGACCTCTTCCGTCTCTACCTCCAGGCCAACAGCAAGGACTCGGCCCGCCGCACCATCCTGGAGCTGCGCGAGCTGGATCCGGCGCAGATCCGCTACGTCCACCTGCACGGCCTGGCGAGCATGCTGGCCGGGGAGCTGGCGGAGGCGAAGGCCCTCTTCGCGGAGGCCCTCGAGCGCGCTCCGAATCAGTGGGACATCCGTCACTCGCTGGCGCAGGCGCACGAGGCGCTGGGCGAGCGCGCCGAGGCCCGCAAGCTCCTGGAGGAGACCGTGGCGGTGGTGCCCCACGAGCCCGGCCCGACCAACGACCTGGTTCGCCTGCTGATGGGAGACCAGGACCACGCGCGGGCCCGCGTGCTGCTGGAGCGAGTGCTGGAGGCGAACCCCCAGGACGCGCTCACGCACCTGAACCTGGCGCGCGCCACCCAGCCGTTCGACCGAGCGGAAGCCACCCGGCACGCCAGGCAGGCGCAGTCGTTGGGCACGGCGGACGCCACCGTGAAGGACCAGGCGGCGCAGCTCCTCACGGAGCTGAGCGGCTGACGCACCCCGTCTTCCCCTGTCCCAGGCCCGTGCCTACCTTCAGGCGCGGTCCGAGAGCGGGCAGGGGGGACGTATGCGCAAGGCGGAGCAGGCATTGATCGAGCAGTTGGAAGCGCGCTTCCGGGAAGTGACGCGGCTGCTCTACACGACGTCCATCCCCGCATCGGTGTTGGACGCGGAGCTGCTGCCGATGATGGCGGAGGACGTCACCTTCACCGACCCCTGGCAGAAGGGGGGCGGCAAGGAGACGTACCGCAAGGGCGCGGCGGGCTTCCACTGCATGTTCCACTTCGACTTCGACATCTTCCAGCTCAACGTCCAACTGGAGCCGGATGGGAAGAGCGGGCGGGCCATCGTGGACGGGGTGATGAACCTCAAGCAGTTCGCGTGGCTCTACACGTACCCGCTGCGCACGCTGCTCGTGTACGACTTCACGCTCCAGCGCGGCGAGGACGGCGGTGAGGTGTTGCCGCTCATCCACGCGCACGAGGAGATGTGGAGCTTCGGCGACATGATCGCCAACGTGCCCGGAGTCGGCGCGCTCTACGACCGCTTCCGCAGCGCCTTCAGCGTGGGCTTCCTGGCGGCGTCCGCGGTGTGCGGGCGCCTCAGGCGGTCCACGTAGCGCACCAGTCTTTCTCAGCGGCCGAACAGCCCGCGCCGCTTCGTCGACTGCACCTGTCCGCCCAGGCGTGACAGGCGTTGGCCCAGGATGCGGCTCATCTCCAGCGCGACGGCGGGGTTGGCCATCATGACGCCGCGGAAGTCCTCGCGGCCCACGGCGGCCAGCTCGCACGGTGTGGCGGTGACGGCGGTGGCGTTGCGTGGTTCGCCCGTGAGCAGGGCCAGCTCTCCGAAGAAGCCCCCCTGCTTCACCGTGGCCACCGTCTGCCGTGAGCCGTCCTTCATCGCCACCTCGCCGGAGATGACCACGTAGAACGTCTCGCCCGCATCGCCCTGGCGGAACAGCTCCGTGCCCGCGGGCGTCTGGAGCAGCTCCGCGCCGCGCGCCACCGCCTCCAACTCGTCGTCATTCAGGGGCGCCAGGAAGTCCAGCTTGCGCAGCGTCTTCGCCAGCGTCGAAGCGAGGCCCTCGCCCAGCGGCGGCTCCGACGTGAGGAACTCCACCGCCGTCGCCACCTGCGTGCGGCGCGCCACGAGGATGACGTTGTGCCCGGCCTTCAGCTGCGTGTTGCCCTCCGGCAGCGCCGTGTGGCCCTGCGGATCCACCAGCGCGATGAAGATGCACTCGCGAGGGAAGCCCTCCATGCCGCGCACCTGCGCCACCGTCTGCCCTGCCACCCGGGCGCGGGCGGGAATGGCCAGCTCGAAGAGGAGCGCGTCGCCGCTGCTGAGCGGCAGCGACCCGGACACCTGCGGGAAGTCGATGGCGGTGGTCATCTTCGCCACCACCACGTCCGCCTCCGCCACCAGCTCCTTCACGCCCGCCAGCCGGTACGCGTCGCGGTAGTTCGTGTCCAGCATCCGCACCATCAGGCGCGCGCTGGACGTGGCGCGCACCAGCATGGCGAACGCGAGGTTCGCCGGGTCGTGCGCCAGCACCGCCGCCGCCACGTCCGCCGTCCCGATGCCCGCCGCCTCCAGCACGCGCGGATTCGTGGCGTCACCGCACACCGTCACCACGCCCACCTCCTCGAAGAGGCGCGAGCAGATGCCCGCGTCGCGTTCGATGACCGTCACCGAGTGCTGCTCCGACACGAGCCGCGCCGCCAGCGCGCCGCCCACCCGTCCTCCCCCCGCGATGACGATCTTCATGACGCCTTGTGCTCCTTGCCTTCCGAATTCGCGTGCCCGCCGTGCAGCACCTTCTCCAGGCCCAACATCCGCGCGTCCAGCTGCGCCAGCATCTCCTCCGCCGTCGCCTCCGGAATCAGCCCGTTGCGCCGCGCGCCCTGCAACGCCGTGCGCTCCGCGTCGATGAGCCGCCGCCGCGTGCTCAAGAGGTCCTTCGCCCCTTCGGCCAGGTGCTGCTCGCTGATGCGCCGCAGCTCCCGCTCCGCCCGGGCGATGTTCACCTGGTACTCGCTGCGCAGGTGCTCGTAGGCCGCGCGCGGCAACAGGCCCTGCGAGTGCAACGCCTCCAGCTCCACGTGCGCCGCGCGGCTGGCGATGAGCTTCCCGCGCTGCTCCGCCATCTCCAGCGCCACCGCGTCCTGCTGGAACAGCCCCAGCGCCTTGAGCGCGCCCGTGAGCATCAACCCCTGGCCCACCATGGACACCAGCGTGACGCCGAACGCGATGGAGACAATCTGCTCGCGCGCGGGCGTATTCTCCGGAAGACCCAACGCCAGACCGATGGACAGCGCGCCCTTGATGTTTCCCACCAGGAACACGTGCTGCCAGCGCAGCGGGAGGGTCTCCGCGGGCTTGAACAGACGCAGCAGCAGGAAGGGCAGGTAGATGGCCACCGCGCGCCCCAGCACCACCGCCACCACCGCGATGCCCACGCCCGGCAGGTGTCCCTGGAGCGCCTCCGGCCGCGTGTCCAGACCGACGGAGAGGAAGAGGAACGTGTTGACGCCGAAGGTGGCGTACTCCCAGAAGGAGTGGATGGCCACCTGGCTCTGAGGCGGCACCTCCCGCCGCAGCGTCACGCCCACCGCGAGCCCCGCCACCACCGCGGAGATGGCGCCCGACAGGTGCACCTCTTCCGCCATCACGTAGGACGCCAGCGCCACCGCCGTCGTCACCATGATCTCCGCGAGCGGATCCTCCGCGCGCCGGATGATGAAGCCGCCCAGGAGGCCCAGCGCCAGGCCCACCACCGCGCCGCCCACCGACGCGAGCAGCACATGGCCGCCCAGCGACCCCAGCGAGGGCGCCATACCGCCCGCCACCACCGCCGCGATGGCCGTGTACGCCACCAGCGCGGTGCCGTCGTTGAAGAGGCTCTCACCCTGGATGATGCCCGCCAGCCGCCCGGGCACTGGCGCACGACGGAAGGCGTAGAGGATGGACACCGTGTCCGTCACCGCGAGGATGGAGCCCAGCAGCAGCGCGGGCCCCCACGCCAGGTCCAGCATCCAGTGCAGCGCGGCGCCGGTGGCGCCAATGGCGAGCACCATCCCCAGCGTGGACAGCAGGCCAATGGGGACCGCGTTCGCGCGGATGCCATTGAGGTCCGCCATGATGCCGCCCTCGAAGAGCAGCAGCGGAAGGCATATGAGGAAGACCACCTGCGGGTTGAGCGGGGGCACTCCCGGCAGCAGGTGTGCGACGGAGATGAGAAGGCCACCAAGCACCAGCGCGACGTTGTACGGCACGCTGGCCCGCTTGGCGGCGATGGCAAGCGCGATGGCTGCCACCATTAGGCCTATTAAAATAGGTACTTCCAGCAGCACGGCGACTCCACTGGGGCCAGGAAGGGGCGCGAAGCTTTCCAGATTCGCGTGGACCGTGCACGGGCACCGTCCGCTTTTCGTCTCCGGGCCCCGAGGCCCCGCCCGCCTGCCTCCCGCCGGAAGTGCGCCCTGGCGGCGAGACGTCCGCGTGGTACAGCAAGCACCCAGATGAAATCCGGCTCGCTGGACACCCTGGTCCTCTCCGTCACGGCCCTGCGCAAGACCTACGGTGCCCACACGGCCGTGGACGGCATCTCCTTCCACGTGCGCCGCCGCGAAATCGTGGGGCTCCTGGGACCCAACGGCGCGGGCAAGAGCACCACCATCAACATGCTCCTGGGCGTGCTCCAGCCCACCTCCGGCACCATCGCCATCGAAGGCACCGACCTGGAGACCCAGCGGGTGAAGGCCCTGTCCCGCACCAACTTCGCCGCCGTCTACTCGCCGCTGCCCGGCAACCTCACCGTGGCCCAGAACCTGCGCGTCTTCGGCCTCATCTACGGCGTGAAGGGGCTGTCCGCCCGCATCGAGACGCTGCTGGAGGAGTACGACCTGAAGCGCTTCCGAGACACCAAGTGCGGCGTGCTTTCCTCCGGCGAGCAGACCCGTGTGTCATTGGCCAAGGCCATGCTCAACGAGCCCCGGCTGCTGCTGCTGGACGAACCCACCGCGTCGCTGGATCCGGCCACGGCGCTGGACATCCGCACCCGCATCCGTGACTTCGCCGCGAAGGGCAACAGCGGCGTGCTGTGGACGTCCCACAACATGTACGAGGTGGAGTCCGTCTGCGACCGCGTCCTCTTCCTGGCGCGCGGACGGGTGCTGCTGGAGGGCGACCCGAAGACGCTGCCCCGCGAGCACGGCAAGGCGTCACTGGAGGAGCTGTTCATCGCCGTGGCCAACGAGCCGCTGGCGCTGGAGAGGAACGAAGCGCCATGAACCTGAACCACGTCGCGGGCATCGCGCTGCGCCAGTTCTATCTCTACAGGGGCAACTTCGCGCGAGTGGTGCCGCTGTTCGCCTGGGTGGCCGTGGACATGGTGCTGTGGGGCTTCATGACCCGGTACCTCAACCAGGTCACGTCCTCCGGCTACGACTTCGTGCCGGCGCTGCTGGGCGCGGTGCTGCTCTGGGACTTCTTCGCGCGCGTGATGCAGGGGTTGACGACGGGCTTCTTCGAGGACGTCTGGTCGCGCAACTTCCTCAACGTCTTCGCCACGCCGCTCACGCTGACGGAGTACGTGAGCGGCCTGGTGCTGACGAGCATCGTGACCAGCGCCATTGGCCTCGTCGTCATGCTGCTGTTGTCCACCACGGTGTTCGGCCTGTCCTTCGCCGCCTACGGGGTGATGTTCATCCCCTTCGTGATGGTGCTGTTCCTCTTCGGCATCGCGCTGGGCATCCTCAGCAGCGCGATGGTCTTGAGGTTGGGCCCCGCGTCCGAGTGGTTCGTCTGGCCCATCCCCAGCCTGCTGTCCCCGTTCGTGGGCGTCTTCTACCCGCTGTCCACGTTGCCGGAGTGGATGCAGTGGGTGGCGAAGCTGCTGCCCCCGTCCTACGTCTTCGAGGGCGTGCGCACGCTGGTGGCCGGCGGCGAGTTCTCCGGCGCCACGCTCGGGTGGGGCTTCGCGCTGGCGCTCCTGGACATCGTGCTGGCGGGCTGGGTGTTCCAGCGGGTCTACCGCTACGCGGTGCGCACGGGCCTGCTGGCCCGCTACAGCGCGGAGAGCGTGAGCTAACGCCGGACGCGCAGGAGCAGGCGTCGGGAGCGCATGGCGTCAATCTAGCGTTGGTGAACGCGGCCTACCGACCTGGAAGGGGGGCAGCCGAGCGCATTCGGGACTGGAAGACGGTGCGGAGTGGCGTTGTCGCGGCCCCTGTCGTGGGCACCTTGCTCGGGCGGGTTCAACGACACCAATGCCCAGCGGGAGGCAGTTCCATGGCGCGCATCGCATTCATCGTGGCGAACGACTTCGAGGACTCCGAGTTCCAGGTGCCCTTCGACACGCTCAAGCAGGCGGGCCACGAGCCCGTCGTCATCGGCGTGGAGGCCGGCAAGACGCTCAAGGGGAAGAAGGGCGCGGAAATCCGCACGGAGAAGGCGGTGAAGGAGGTGAAGGCCGCGGACTTCGCCGCGCTGGTGATTCCCGGCGGCTACTCGCCGGACCACCTGCGCATGGACATCGCCATGGTCGGCTTCGTGCGCGACTTCTTCAAGGCGGACAAGACCATCGCCGCCGTGTGCCACGCGCCGTGGATGCTGGTGGAGGCGGACATCGCGGACGAGCGCACCGTCACCTCGTTCCCCTCCATCAAGACGGACCTCATCAACGCCGGCGCGCGCTGGGTGGACCGCCAGGTGGTGGAGGACGGCAACCTCATCACGTCCCGCAAGCCGGATGACCTGGAGGCCTTCTGCGCCGCCGTGCTGCGTCAGCTGAAGGACGGCATCGCCCCACGTCTGGAGTCGCCCCTGGCCCCGCAAGCCACCGCGGACCGCGCACCCCCAGTGCACTGAGCGGCCAACAGGGCGAAACATGGTCCAACAGGACCCAGCCCCCCAGGGTGCTTCACGCGCTCTGGGGGGTTCTACGTGCCGCGCGGAGCATCGGATTTTCCCCCCGGGGAGAGGCCTGCCTGCCCCTGCTTCAGAGGGAAAATGTTGAGGGGACAACCCCGCATCCCCTCGACGCATTGCGCTGTCGGACGCATGCGCCGGGTTTTTGCTGCGCTGGCATTGTTCCGTTGTCTTTGGTTCTTCGATACAAGACACTCAGACGTTTGTACGGGGTTCCACCAACCCCAGGGGAGTCATAAAATCCCTGAATTTTACAGCTGGGTTGCCATTATGCAGCGTAGTTGTTTATTGTTTCGCCAGCCCCGCCCCCTTGACGGACCGCGCCAACACTGACGGTCACTGTGACTCCCGAATGAATCCGGCTCCCCGAAACGTGGTGTCCCAGCCCCGTCAGGTCGTCCGGGCGGTGTTGAACGAAGCGCTGGAGAGCAAGCTGGGCGGTGAGGTGGTGGTGAAGTCCACCACGGTCTCCGGGCGCATCTTCGTGGTGGAGCGCAAGGTGGCGTGGACGGTGCTCACGGGCCCGGGCTCGCGCAGCTTCTCCACGGCGCTCATCGACGCGAAGCTGGTGAGCCGCGAGGACGTCGAGCAGGTGATGGCGGAGTGCCGCAAGAGTGGCGGCAACTTCTGCGAGACGCTGGTGGCGTGGGGCCTGGTGCCGCGCGACACGCTGCGCGACGTGCTGTGCCGCCACCTGGCGGTGCAGTTGGAGACGCTCTGCGGACTGACGGAGGCGCAGGCCCTCTTCGTGCCGCAGCCGCGCTCCTACTCCAGCCAGCTGACGTTCGACCTGGCGGAGCTCACGGCCGAAACCACGCAGACGCAGCCTGCCGTTCCGCAGTCGCAGTCCCCAGCCGGTCCCCCCGTCCTACTGGAAGGTGAAGTCATGGCGAACGTGAAGCAGTCGCTGGAAGAGGCGATGAAGATTGAAGGGGCGTTCGCGGTCTGTCTCGCGGATGCCAACAGCGGGATGACATTGGGAAGTGTCGGATCCGCGGGGTTCAACGTCGAGGCGGCGGCGGCGGGCAACACGGAGGTGATGCGCGCCAAGCTGAAGACGATGAAGGCCCTGGGCATCAAGGACCGCATCGAGGACATGCTCATCACCCTGGGCGAGCAGTACCACATCATCCGTCCGCTCGCGGCCCGCGAAGGCCTGTTCCTCTACATCGCGCTGCACCGCGCGAACGCGAACCTGGCGATGGCGCGCTTCCGCATGGCGGAAGTGGAGAAGAACATCCAGCTCTGAGGTTTCAGCTTGATGACGCCCCCACGCCGCCCGTTTCCCTCCTGGAGGGAAGCGGGCGGAGGCGTTTCGAGGGGTCAGTGCTCTCCCGCGCGCTTCTCACCGGCTTCCACGCGCAGGGACAGGCGGTTGCCGCGCGGAGGCAGCGGGCAGGTGGCGAAGCGAGAGAAGGCGCACGGCGGATTGTAGGCGCGGTTGAAGTCCAGCACGACGCGCCCGTCCTTGTCCGGCAGCGGCGCTTCGAGGAAGCGGCCGGCGCCGTAGGTGGTGTCGCGGTTCGTCTCGTCGCCGAAGACGATGAACAGCTCGTCCGAGCCCTCTTCCCCCACGGGCGTCAGGCGGTACTCCTTGCCCGCCACCTTGAAGACGAGCGTGCCGGCGGACTTCATCTCCTCCGCGTACCCCAGCACCGTGGGCACGCTGAGCATGCGCGGCTTGTCGTCCGGCACCAGCCGCGCCTCCACCTTCCAGTCTGAGCTGGCCGGATACAGCGGGATGCCGTGGAACTGCTTGCGCGTCGCCGCCTCTGAATCCTTCACCCGCACGCCCAGCCGGTCCTTCCGGCGGATGATCTGGAAGTTCACGGTGCCCAGCCGCACCACGTCCGGCGCTTCCTTCTCGTCTGTCTTCAGCGCGCCGCCGGTGAAGGGTTTGCCCTCCAGCGTGAAGGCCACACCCGGCGCGGGCTGGAAGCTCACGGTGTCACCCTTGCGCACGAAGGTCCCCGCCCTGGCCGGCGCCGACGAGGGCAGTGGCACCGCGCTGTCGGGAGCGGAGCCGGCCGTCTGTTCGCCCTCCTTCAACCAGGTGAGCCCCACCAGCGTCAGCCATCCGTCTGGCGATTGCAGGCGTTGCAGCCGTTCGGCGTGCCACGCCTGGGTGGCGGCGGCGACGTCCTCCGCGGGGGCCTTCTTCTCCGCCTGCGCGGCGGGTTTCGGGAGCGGCTTCGTCGCGGGCGGCGAGGCCTGTAATGCCAGGGACAGGACCAGGGCGAGGGTGCTCATGCGGATGGGCCTCGAAGGACGGGAGGGGCAGGGGCGCTGGGGCCAATGTCTAACAGGTGCCCGTCCCGGTTGCGCGCGGTCCTCCCGCCGTGCAAAGGCTTGAGAAACCTTCCATGAACCTGGACCTCCATTCCGCGCCCCCGGCCAGTGCCCTGCGCAAGCTCGCGCTGGGGACGTGGCGCGCGCCCCGCGACCCCACGGCCTACGCGGCGCTGGAGGTCCGCATGGAGCCGGCGCTCGCGTTCATGGCCACGCACCGCACGCTCACCGGCCGCCGCCTGACGGTGACGCACCTGGTGGCGAAGGCCGCGGCGGACGCGCTGCGCCGCTACCCGGAGGCCAACGTCGTGCTGCGCGGCCAGCGCCCGTGGCTGCGCGAGGACGTGGGCGTCTGCGTGCTGGTGGTGCAGCCGGCGAGCGGCGCGTCGCGCGTGGACCTGACCACCGCCACCGTGCACCGCGCGGACCAGAAGTCGCTGGAGGCGCTGGCGGACGCCATGGAGTCGCGGGTGTCGCGGGTCCGTGCTCGTGAGGACGTGGAGATTGAACGAGGCAAGCGCCGCTCGTCGCTGTTGCCCGGCTGGCTGATGGGCCCCGCGCTGCGGCTGTTGTCCTTCGTCTGGTACGGCCTGAACGTGAACCTGCGCCGCGTGGGCATGCCGTTCGACCCGTTCGGCTCCGTGGCGGTGACGAACCTGGGCTCGCTGGGGCTGGAGCGGGGCTTCGTCGCGATGGTGCCCTACACCCGCGTGCCGCTCCTGCTGGCGCCCGGGCTGGTGCGGGACGTGCCCGTGGTGCAGGACGGAGCGCTGGTGCCCGGCAAGGCCATGACGCTCACCTGCACCTGGGACGCGCGCCTCATCGACGTGGACCTGGCCGCGCGGGTGCTCCGGCACATCGGCGGAGCGCTGGAGGATCCCCGGGGGTGGGATGCACCGGGGACCGAAGCGCGGTAGAACAGGGGTGTCATCCGGAGGTCGGCACCATGTCCGTGGATCCCTTTCGTCGCGTCGGTTCGTCCCGTCCCGTGGGACGGGTGCTGAGCGGCCAGGACCGCTTCGAGAAGGAAGCCCTGGAAGGTCCTCCCGAGGGCCACCTCGCCATGGACCGCCGCCAGCGCATGGCCGGCGGCCCGCTGCCGGTGAACGGCGAGAGCCCCTTCGCCGCGAAGATGCGCAAGCTGGCCGCGTCGAACCCGGACGGCAAGGAAGACTGACGCGGTCCTTCCTCGCCGGGCCGCTCAGACCTGCCCGGCGCCGCCGTCCACGAAGAGCTCCGCGCCGTTGACGAAGCTGCTGTCGTCCGACGCGAGGAACAGCGCCGCCTTCGCCACCTCGTCCGGCTGCCCCATGCGTCCCAGCGGGATGAGGCTGGTGAGGTACTCCTTGATCTGCTTCGCCCCCGCCGCGTCGGCCGCCAGCCCGTTGAGTCCCGGCGTGTCGATGGGGCCCGGGCTGAGCGTGTTCACCCGGATGCGCCGCCCCTTCAGGTCCGTTGCCCAGGTGCGCGCGAACGAGCGGATCGCCGCCTTCGTCGCCGCGTAGACGCTGAACGCCGCCGAGCCGTCCGAGCCCGCGGTGGAGCCCGTCAGGATGACGGAGCCGCCGTCCTTCAACAGGGGCAGCGCCTTCTGCACCGAGAACAGCGTGCCCTTCACGTTGACGTTGAACGTCTGGTCGAAGTGCGCCTCCGTGATGGTGCCCAGCGCCGCGAACTCGCCGCCGCCCGCGTTGGCGAACACCACGTCCAGGTGCCCCGCCTCCTCCTTCACCCGCGCGTAGAGCCGGTCCAGGTCCGCCATCACGGACACGTCCCCGCGCACTCCCACCGCGCCGTGGCCAATCTCCTGCACCGCCCGGTCCACCTCCGCCTGCCGGCGGCCGGTGAGGAAGACCTTCGCTCCCTCCTGCGCGAAGCGCTTCGCGGACGCGAAGCCGATGCCCGTGGTTCCACCCGTGACGACCGCCACCTTCCCGTCGAGCCTGCCCATCGTCCCACTCCTTGGTTATGGACTTCGTGGTCCATATCTAAGAATGGTGGACCGAACGGTCAATAACTTTTATTTTCCGGGCATGGCTCGGCCTCGGACATTCGATGAAGCGCAGGTGCTGCGGGCGGTGCGCGACCAGTTCTGGAACAAGGGCTACGCGGCGACGTCCATGGACGACCTGATGCGGGCCACGGGGCTGGGGAAGGGCAGCCTCTACGGAGCCTTTGGCGACAAGCATCAGCTCTTCCTGAAGGTGTACGACACGTACTGCGTGAGCTCCGTGGAGTCGGTGAAGAAGACGCTGGAGGGGCCGGACGCAGGAGCGCTGGAGCGGCTGCGCCAGTACATGCTGGGCGTTGCCACCGCGTCCGCGGCGCCCGCGAACCGGCGAGGGTGTCTGCTGGCGCGAGGCACGTCGGAGCTGGCGGCGCAGGACGCGCACGTGGCGGACCGGGCACTGGAGACCTTCCGGGGGCTGGAGGCCGCGTTCGTTCGCTGCCTGGAGCAGGCCCGGGCACATGGGGACCTTGCCGCCCACGCTGACTCACAGAGGTTGGGTGCCATGCTGCTCGCGGTCTTCCGGGGGCTGGAGGCCGTGGGCAAGGCGGGCATGGACGAGGCCAGCCTGCGCGGCATGGTGGAGACGGCGTTCGAACATCTGCCCGCCCCGGTGAAGCGCCGTCGCTAGAGCCGTCCCCTCTTCCGGTGACCCCCGCGTTCAGGCTAAGTAGGTCGCCAGAAGTTCTCTAACAAATCGCGCAGCCAGAAGCCCTCGGCGAGGCAGCCCGCCTTGCGGAGGGCGTCCTGGGGAGAAAGGCGCACTACCCAGCGGATGGCAGCGGCGACGTGCTGCTCCATCGTCGAGTACTGCCGGTTGGCCGACACGCGCTGTTTGA
>NZ_RAWR01000024.1:0-62877 GCF_003986945.1 Corallococcus sp. AB018
GCGTTGGATCGTCAGGGGGATGTGGCTGCTGGCCCTCGTGCTGGTGGGGGCGACGTGGCTGGTGGGCCGCGGGACGCAGGCGGCGCCGCGCGAGGCGGGGGGCGTGGCGGCGAAGGTGCGGACCGGGGACGTGGTGTTCCAGACGTCGGGGTCACGCCAGTCGAAGGCCATCCAGGTGGCCACGCACAGCCCGCTGTCGCACGTGGGGCTGGTGGAGGTGACGCCGGACGGGACGTTCGTGGTGGAGGCCGTGCAGCCGGTGAAGCGCACACCGTTCGCGAAGTGGAAGGCGCGCGGGGTGAAGGGGCGGCTCCTGGTGATGCGGCCGCAGGGGGTGGATGACGCGGCGAAGGCGCGTGCGGTGGAGGAGGCGAAGCGTCACCTGGGCAAGCCGTACGACGCGCTCTTCGGGTGGGGAGACGAGGCGATGTACTGCTCGGAGCTGGTGCGCAAGGCGTACGCGACGGGCGCGGGCGTGGAGTACGGGAAGATGGAGCGGCTGGGCGACCTGGACGTCGCGGGGCTGCAGCGTGAAATCGCGGAGCGCTACCGCGGTCCGGTGCCGGTGGACCTGGAGCTGGTGACGCCCGCGAGCCTGGCGGCGGATGCCCGGCTCGCGGTCGTGTATTCGAACTTCCCGCGGGCGCCCTAGCGCTTCACGCGCAGGACCTGGAACCCCTTCCCTCCGGTTCCGAAGCCCCTCAGGTTCTCCGCCCGCACCACCAGGTCGCCGCCGGGCAGCACGCCCCAGACCTCCGCGCGGGCCAGGACGCCGCTGGTGGCCCGCTCGAATCTCCGGGCCTCCGTCCACGCCACACCGTCCGTGCTGGTGAAGAGCCGCGCGTAGAGGTCCGACGCGGGCTGCACATCGCCCACGTCCGCCCTCGCCGTTCCCATCACGAAGCCGCCTCCCATCAGCGCATCCACCGAGTACGCCGGCCCCGGCAGCGTCATCAGCGCGTCCACCCGTCCGCTCGCGTACACGCGCAGGAGCTTCGGGTGCTCCGGCTCATAGAGCGTGGACTGCCCCAGCAGCAGCTCTCCTCCCGGCAACACCGTGCCCGTCACCGCGTTGGCAGCGTAGCCACCCATCACCTTCGTCCAGGTGCGCCCGCCGTCCGTCGAGCGCACCACCGCCGCCTGCGCGCTGCTGCTCCCGAACGTGGCCCACAGCACGCTGCGCGTCGCATCCGCGTACAGCGCCGTGCCGTGACGGTGGTCCTGGAACGTCGCTCGCGTGGCCCACGTCGCTCCGCCGTCCGTGCTCGCCCACAGCCGCAGCGGCGTGTTCCCGGAGGTGAACGTCTGGTACTCCAGGAAGAACACCGTGCTGCCCAGCTCCGCGAAGCTCGCGGGCGACATCGCGCGGTAGCTCCCCAGCGAGGCCACGTCCGCCCACGTGCGCCCGCCGTCCGTGGAGCGCTCCAGGTGGTAGCTGCCACCGCGGCTCATCTGCGCCAGCAGCGTCCCGTCTTTGAGCGCCGCCATCACCCAGAACGACGCGCCGCCCACGCCCTGCCCTCTCGCGCTGAAGGTGCGCCCGCCGTCCGTGCTCGCCCACAACTTCGAACGGCTCCCGTCCAGCGCCAGCGCGTACACCGTGCCCGCGCCGTCCACGGCCAGCACCTCGTGCGTGGTGTTCGTGAACACCGGCTCCAGCGTCACCGGTCCCTGCACGCCGCCATCCACCGGCGGAGTCCCCGCGTCCACGCCGGCATCCGTGCCCGCCCCCGCATCCGTGGTGCCCGCGTCCACGCCGCCATCCAAGGTGCCCGAGCCTGCGTCGCTCGAACCCGCATCCGGCGTTCCCGCGTCCACGCCGCCATCCGTGGTGCCCGCGCCGCCATCCGGAGTCCCGCCGTCCTGACCGGAACCGCCGCCTCCTTCCGGCTGGCGTGCCAGCGCCACGCGCATCACCCGGCCGCTGGAGTTCGCGTCCACCGCGTCGCCGTAGAAGCACGGCACCTCCGTGACGCTGTCCGGCAGCACGTCCAGGGTGCTCAGGTAGCCCTTGAAGCTCGTGCGCGAATCCAGCGTCACCGGGTCGCTGAACACGCCGTTGCGCAGCACCCGCACGCGGATCTCGTAATCCGTCGCCGTCTGGAAGTGATTGTAGAAGACATACAGCGCGTCCCCGATGCGCGTCACCGCGGGCTGCAACGCCCAGTCCGGCGTCCCCTCCACCAGGATGCGCGAGCCGAACGACGTCCCGTCGAAGCGCCGGTAGTACAGCCGCTCCGTCTCGTCCTTGTAGACCAGGTGGATGCCGCCCTTGCCGTCCTCCACCGCGCTCAGCGCCGCGCCGTGGTAGATGCCGTCGGAGAACGCGTCCCGCTGCGGACCCCACGTGTCCAGCGGATCCGCCGCGTCGCGCACCCGCAGCCGCGTGGGCTCGAAGCCGTCGTGCATGGCCCAGAAGAAGACGAGCTTGGACCCCACGCTGAGCAGCCGTCCCCCGCCCCGCTTCCGCGTGCGCCCCAGGTCCAGCTGCTTCTGGAAGCTCGTGCCCCCGTCCGTGGACACCGCCACCACCGCCGTGGAGCCGCCGTCCGACTCCAGCCGGAACGCCTGCACCCACAGCCGTCCCTTGGAGTCCCGCGCCAGCAGCGCCCGCGAATACGCCGTCGCACTGTCCGCGTTGAACACCCGCACCGCCGGCTCCGGCGTCCAGGTGTCCTGCGCCGCGTCGTAGCGCCACCACTGGAAGTACACGTCGTGCCGCGACGACGCCGCCAGTGAGGGGCCTTCGTACGCGTGGACCATCGCCACGTCGCGCCCCACCGCGACCAGCTCCGCCCGGTCGTGGTGCGACGCATCCGGCTGGATTTCCGCCAGCTTGGAGAAGCCCTGGAACCCGTCCTCGGAACGGAACAGGTTCAGCCCCTCGCCCTCCGCCCCCTGCTGCTGGATGGCCAGGAGCCACGTGGGCGCATGTCCATTGCCTGTCTCAATTCGCACCGCGTGCCGATGCGCCGGCAGCGTCAGGGCATTGCCCCCGCCGGCCGGCACCATGGGCACTCCTCCCGCCGCCACCACCGTGGTCAGCAGGGCCCCCACCCAGGACATCATGTGTTTTAGCGCCCCCTGTCGTATCCCCTCCCGAAAGGTAGGGATGACAGACCCGGGGGCAATCCGGCGGAGGCGGACCTAAAGGGCCCGGCATTCTCCACGCGGACAGGTGAACACACCGCACACCGCGCGACGCCCCCGGACCTGGGGAGCGTCGCGTCAGCGTCCTGCGACTACTTCTTGCGGCGGCGCGGAGCGACGGTGCCCGCGTCGGTGGCCGTGCCCGCGTCCGCACCCTCAATCGTGCCCGCGTCCGCGCCCGTGCCGGCGTCCGGCGTGACCGTGGTGATGGCCGGGGGCGGGTTCACCAGCTTCAGCGAGTTGAGGAACGGCTCCGCCGTGGTGTTGGGGTGGTTGGGGTTGTAGATGACCAGCAGCGTGTACAGGCGCGGGCCCACCAGGAAGTTGCGCGCCTTCACCTCGCCGTGGACAGGCGAGCTGACCGAGTAGGCCTTGCCGGGGTAGCCATCCAGGGTGATGTCCGACTCTTCCTTGAGGGTGCCCTGGACTTCCTTCACCAGGCCGTCCTTGCCCTCGTTCAGCAGGGCCTCCGGGGGACGGCTCGCCACCAGCCGCTCCGGGTAGTCCGCGGTGCTGACGGAGTAGACGGTGTTGTCCTCGGTGCGCACGGTGAAGGCCGCGGTGTTCACCGTGTTGGCGCCCAGCGGGATCTGCCTGCGCGCGACCTGGGGCTCCATCGGCATGCCGATGGTGAAGCCTTCCGCTGCCTCGTAGGGCTTGAATTCCGGGGCCGGAGTGGCCGCGGTGCCATCCGCGCCCGGAGTGGGCTCGTTGGGCACGTCCTCGATGGTGGAGGTGGCCGAGGGACCACCGGTGCCGCCCGAGGAGGAGCCGTCGGTCTTCTGCTGGTTGGCGCACGCGCCGGCGATGAGCGCGAGCGTGGTAAGCGAGGCAAGGAGGAGGCGGGACAACGGGCGCATGGGCACGCTTCCTGAGCGGGAAGTGGAAGAAAACAGCTTGTCTTGTCGGACGCTAGACGAAGTCCTCCGCCGCTGACTACCCGAGTTTCGACGCGGCGCGAGCAACTTGCCCTGGCCCCGCCCCCGGAAGCGTCCGGGGGCGGACACCGAGCCGGGGCCGGAAAGTCGGCGCGGGAGGGCTATTCCCCCAGGTACGCGCGCCGAATCTCGGCGCTCTCCAGCAGCGCCTTGCCGGGGCCGGCCATCACCACCTCGCCCGTCTCCAGCACGTAGCCGTAGTGGGCGGCGTTGAGGGCCAGGTGCGCGTTCTGCTCCACCAGCAGCACGCTGACGCCGGTGGCGTTCACCTCGCGCAGGGTGCGGAAGATGGTCTCCGTCACCTGCGGCGCCAGGCCCAGGGACGGCTCGTCCAGCAGCAGCAGCTGCGGCTTGCTGAGCAGCGCCCGGGCGATGGCCAGCATCTGCTGCTCGCCACCGGACAGCGTGCCCGCCAGCTGCTTCTGACGCTCGCGCAGCACCGGGAACAGGCTGAAGCCCTTGTCCATGTCCAGGCGCACCTGGGCGGTGTCCTTGCGCAGGTACGCGCCCAGCTCCAGGTTCTCGAACACGGTGAGGTTGGGGAAGATGCCCCGGCCCTCCGGCGCGTGCGCCATGCCGCGCGGCACCAGCTGGTGCGCCTTCAGGCCGGTGATGTCCTTCCCCGCCAGCGTGATGCGGCCCGCGGTCGGCTTGAGCATGCCGCTGACCGCGCGCAGGGTGCTCGTCTTGCCCGCGCCGTTGGCGCCGATGAGGGCCACCATCTCGCCCTTGCCCACCGTCAGGGACACGCCCCGGAGCGCCTGGATGGCGCCGTAGCGGACCTGGATGCCCTCCACCGACAGGAGCGGCTCGAACGCGCGCCGCTCGCCCAGCACCTTCACCGGCTCGCTCACGCCGCGCCTCCGTGGGACTCCAGGTAGCTGTCGCCCAGGTACGCCTCGATGACCTTGCGGTCGCTGCGCACTTCCGCCGGAGCGCCGCGGGCAATCGTCTCGCCGTGGTCCAGCACGGTGATGCGCTCGCAGATGCCCATCACCAGCTTCATGTCGTGCTCGATGACCAGCACCCCCAGCGAGAACTCGTCGCGCAGCCGGCGGATGAGCACCATCAGGTCCGCCTTCTCACGCGTGTTCATGCCCGCCGCGGGCTCGTCCAACAGCAGCACCTTGGGGCGGGTGCCCAGCGCGCGGGCAATCTCCAGCCGGCGCTGCTCGCCGTAGGGCAGGTTCTTCGCCTCTTCATCGCGGCGGTGCGACAGGCCCATGACCTCCAGCAGGTGCTCCGCCTGGCGCGTCAGCTCGCGCTCCTCGGCCTGGAAGCCGGGGGTGAGCAGCAGCGCGCGCCACCAGTCGCGGTAGTTGCGCATCGCCGTGCCCGCCTTGGCCAGCGGGCCCATGACCACCGGGTGCAGCGCCCCCTGCGCGCGGCAGGCCACCTTCACGTTGTCCAGCGCCGTCAGCGCGCGGAACAGGCGGATGTTCTGGAACGTGCGCGCCAGGCCCAGGTGGTTGATTTGATGCGGCACCCAGCCGTTCACCCGCTGCCCGGCCACGCGCACCTCGCCCTCGGTGGGCTGGTACACGCCGGTGAGCACGTTGAACGCGGTGGACTTGCCCGCGCCGTTGGGACCAATGAGGCCCAGCAGGTCGCCCTGGCGCACGGAGAGGTTGAAGTCCGTAAGGGCCTTGAGGCCCCCGAAGCGGATGCTCACGCCGGACGCCTGGAGCAGCGCGTCCCCGGAGCCCGAGGCGGAGACAGGAGTCACGGCGGCGCTCATGTCAGCCCCTTCTTCTTCCGGGGAAGCCACCGGGGAAGCACGTCCCAGAGCTCCTTCGTGCCGAACAGGCCCTGCGGCCGCGCCAGCATCAGCACGACCAGCAGGACGCCGTACACGGGCATGCGGATCTGATCCACCTTCTGCGCCAGGCTTCCCCCCGCGCCCAGCGCGCCGAACAGTGAGCGCAGGCCTTCGGGCAAGAGCGTGAGGAAGATGGCCGCGACGATGGCGCCCGTGCTGGAGCCCAGCCCGCCCAGCACCACCATGACGACGATCTCCATGGACTTCACGAAGGTGAACGAGCCCGGGTTGATGATGGGCACGAAGTGCGCGAACAGGCCGCCGGCGATGCCCGCGAAGAACGACGAGATGACGAACGCGCGGACCTTGTAGCCGGTGGTGTCCACGCCCATGGCCTCCGCGGCCACTTCGTCCTCGCGGATGGCCCACAGGCTGCGGCCGTGGCTGGAGCCCGCGATGCGCCGGGACACCAGCACCACCAGGAAGACCCAGAAGTACACCATGGCCACGCTGGAGTACTGCGGGATGCCGGACAGGCCCAGCGCGCGGCCGAAGGCCTCCGTGTTCTGCACCACCACGCGGATGATTTCACCGAAGCCCAGCGTCACGATGGCCAGGTAGTCCCCGCGAAGCCGCAGCGACGGCAGGCCCACCAGGAAGCCACACAGCGCCGCGCAGGTGCCGCCCGCGAGCAGCGCCACGGTGAAGAGCACCTGGTCACTGGCGGCCACCGGCAGGAAGGACAGCGCCACCTCCTTCAACTCCAGGGACGTGACGCCCGCGATGTACGCGCCCACGGCCATGAAGCCCGCGTGGCCAATGGAGAACTGGCCCGTCATGCCGTTCACGATGTTGAGGCTCACCGCGAGGATGATGTTCACCCCCACCACGGACAGCAGGTACGTGGCGAAGGGCGAGGTGTTCAGCAGCACATCCGCCAGGACCACCAGCGGCACCGCGATGAGCACGGGCAGGATGCCGCGCAGGGCCGGGGGCACGCGGCCCACGGACTCGTCCGACAGCGTCGTCACACCAGGGGCCGCCATCAGACCTTCTCCGCCGCGACGCGGCCGAACAGACCGCCCGGCTTCACCAGCAGCACCAGGATGAGGAAGCCGAAGGCCACCGCGTCACGCCAGGTGCTGGCCGCGTAGCCCACCACGAACTCCTCCACCAGGCCCAGCAGCAGCGCGCCCACCACTGCGCCCGGCACGTTGCCGATGCCGCCGATGACCGCCGCCACGAAGGCCTTGAGGCCCACGTACAGGCCCATGAGCGGGCTCACGGACGTGTCCTTGATGGCGTAGAGCAGGCCGGCGCCCGCCGCCAGCGCGCTGGAGAGCATGAACGTCAGCGCGATGATGCGGTCGGTGGGGATGCCCATCAGCGCCGCGGTGCGGTGGTCGTAGGACACCGCGCGCATCGCCTTGCCAAAGCGCGTCCGGTACACGAGGAACTGGAGCCCGGCCATCAGCGCCACGGCGATGATGAAGCTGATGACCTGCCAGTTCCACACCACCACGTCGCGGTCGCCAATGATGAACCACTCACTGGGGACGATGACCTCCGGGAAGGCCCGGGGGGACGCGCCCGGCAGGAAGCCGATGTCCAGCTGGAAGCCGTACGACAGCGCGAACGAGATGCCGATGGCGGTGATGAGCGCGGTGAGGCGCGGCTTCTCGCGCAGCGGCCGGTAGGCGAAGCGCTCGATGAGGAAGCCAAGCAGCGCGCACCCCACCATGGCCACCGCGAAGATGAGGACCACGCCCCACATGGAGCGCTGCGCCTGCCGCCCGAGGGCGAAGGCCGTGGCGTAGCCCATGTAGACGCCGACCATCATCACGTCGCCGTGGGCGAAGTTGATGAGCTTGAGGACGCCGTACACCATCGTGTAGCCCAGCGCGACCAGGGCGTAGATGGTGCCGGCGGCCAGACCGTTGATGAGGTGCTGGATGAGCTGCGACATATGCCGGGGTGGGCCCTGGGTTTAAGGCGAGATGGTGGTGACGTAGGTGGACTTGCCGTCCGCGACCTTCAGCACCACGGCGGACTTCACCGCGTTGCGCTTCGCATCCAGCGTGATGTTGCCCGCCACGCCGGGGAAGTCCTTCGTCTTCGCGATGGCCGCGCGCAGGGCCGGGCCGCTGGTGTCCGGGGCGTTCTTGAGCGCCTCGATGGCGACGCGCGCGGCGTCGTAGCCCAGCGCCGCGAGCGCGTCCGGCACCGCGCCGTTGTTGTCCGCCTTGTAGTCCGCGATGAACTTCTTCACGCGCTCGTCCGGGTTGTCCGGCGAGTAGTGGTTGGAGAAGTAGCTGCCGTCGATGGCGCTGCCGCCCAGCTCGAAGAGCTTCTCGGAGTCCCAGCCGTCGCCGCCCATCAGCGGCACCTTCAGGCCCAGCTCGCGCGCCTGGCGGGCGATGATGCCCACCTCGCTGTAGTAGCCCGGCACGTAGATGCCCTCCGGCTGCGTCTTCTTGATGGCCGTCAGCTGCGCGCGGTAGTCCGTGTCGCCCTGGCTGTAGCTCTCCGTGGCGGTGATTTTCCCGCCCATCTCCGCGAACTTCTGGCGGAACACCTCCGTGAGGCCAATGGAGTAGGCGCTCTTGTTGTCCTGGAGCACCGCGACCTTGTTCAGCTTGAGGTTCTCCCGCGCGAACTTCGCCATCACGAAGCCCTGGAACGGGTCGATGAAGCAGACGCGGAAGATGTTGTCCCCCTTCTCCGTCACGGAGGGGTTGGTGGACGACGGGGTGATCATGGGCACGCCGGCCGCCTGCGCCTTCTCCGCCATGGCCAGGGAGCTGGACGAAGCCACCTCGCCCAGGATGAGCGCCACCTTGTCCTGCGTGATGAGGCGGGTGACGGCCTGCGCGGCCTCCTCCGGCTTGCTCTGGTCGTCGTACACGCGCACGACCAGCTTCTTGCCCTTCACGCCGCCGGCCGCGTTGGCTTCCTTCACCGCCAGCGCGATGCCGTTGCGGGTGGAGATGCCGAACGTCGCCTGACCGCCCGTCAGCGCGCCCACTTCACCCAGCACGATGACGTCATCACCCGCCGGGGGCGTGCCGCCCTGCGCGGTGGCCGGAGCCTGCGCCGAGGGGGCGCCTCCCGCCTCTCCCGTGGGCTGCGTCTTCTTCTCGCAGGCGGCCGCCAGGACGGCGAGCGCGGCGAGGAGCATCGGGGCAAGTCGTCGCATGTGGGGGCTTCCTCCGGGGGAGATGACGGGCAAAGCCCCGGTTTTCTAGGGGAGCCCTCCCCATGGGTCAAGCGCACAGCTTGGCTCCGGAGTCCCGCCAACACCCCGAAACATCGCTGTCGCGCCCCCCTGCCCCAACCCCAAGTGCGCGCCAGGTCCGCTCAGGGCTCCAGCCAGTAGTGCTCCCGGCCCGATGGTCCCCGGCGGATCCTCGGGAGGCCCTGGGGTCCGGCCTCTGGTGCTTCGCGGTCCTCCCAGGGCGCCATGTCCTCGTGCGTCAGCGACCACCCGGCGGAGGGAGGGTCCTCCGGGTCCGGCAGCGCGGTGGGCGTCCAGGTGACGGGCTCCAGGACTGGCACCGCTTCCGGAATGGACTCCGGAAGCACCGCTCCCGCGCGACGGCGCCGGAGTCGGCCCGCCACCAGCAGTCCCACCGCGCCGGCCATCCACCCGAGTCCCCGGCCAGGCCTCGTGGCTCGCATCACAGGCTCCTCTCGCACGGGCCGGTCCATCCGGACTCGCGCCCTCACAGTGAGGTGTGGGGACGCGCGCTGCCAACGTGAAGCCCGGGGGTTCCGCTCCCGCATGCCTGTCCTCTGGACAGGGAGCAGGGAGGCGTCCGGCGCGGCGTTGCCAGCGGCGGACGGCGTACCGAGCCCCTGGAGCATCCAGCACCAGGGGTTTTCTTGGGCGTCATTGAACCCACTTTTCGGGTGATGGCCGTGGCGGACACTTCAGCGTCCACTTCCCCCCAGGAAACCCTCTCCAGCGCGCTGGACGGCCCTGACGTTCCGCTCGCGACCACATCCGACCCGACGTGAAGGCACAAGGAGCCAAGTCCATGATGATCAAGCGCAACGACATCAAGGAAGGGATGACGGTCCGCAGCAGCGACGGCGAGAAGCTGGGCAAGGTGTTCGCCGTGAGCGAGGGCGAGTTCCACATCGAGAAGGGGATGTTCTTCCCGAAGGACTACCTGGTCCGCTACCTGGAGGTGAGCGACATCCGCAACGGGGAGATCTACCTCAACCACGGCCGCGAGGCGCTGCGAGGGCTGTCCGACGCCGGCGCCGTGGGCGCGACGGCGGCGACGGCCACCGGCGGCACCATGGGTGGCATTGGCGCGGGGCTGAAGACGGGCACCACGAAGGTCGGAGACGTGGCCCGGACCGGCGCGGAGAAGGTCGGCATCAAGGACCGGGAGCTGAAGGAGCGCGAGCTGCGCACCGACATCCGAGCCGAGGAGCGCGAGCTGCGCACCGACATCCGAGCCGCCGAGCGCATCGCGAACGAGGACGTCACGCTGCGCACGCACCATGAGGAGCTGGGCGTCACCAAACGCCAGCGTTCCGCGGGCGAGGCGCAGGTGCGCAAGATTGTCGTCGAGGAGCGGAAGACGGTGGAGGTCCCGCTGCGCCACGAGGAGGTGGAGGTGGTGCGCCGGGCGGTGAAGGGCGACAACATTCCCGGCGACGTGGCGGACTTCCGGGAGGAGACCATCCGCATCCCCCTGAGCGCGGAGGAGGCGGAGCTGACCAAGCGCGCGTACACGGACGAGGAGATCACCATCCACAAGCGCCCCATCGAGGAGCGCCGCAGCATGGAGGGCCGCGTCCGCCACGAGGAGCTGGAGGAGGTGAAGGTGGTGCGCACCGAGCCCAACTTGGACGAGGAGAAGCGCCGCGCCGGCTACCGCGCGGACGCGGACATCGACCCGCTCAAGCGCTCGTAGCGCGGACGGGATGGAAGCCTCGAACAGTCCTTGTGCTCCGCCCCCGCATGCCGCGCCTTCACGCGCGCGGTGTGCGGGGGAGGTGGCGCATCGTCATGTCAGCGCGGAGTGCGGGTGGGCGGCGGCGCGCGGGTGGGGGCCTCCCGCTGGCGGTCCACGGCGGTCTCCAGCCGCTGCGAGTCGCGCAGACGCTCCGGGAACAACCGTCCCGCCAGCGCCGCCAGTGCCGTATCGCGCGCGGGGGGACACGCGGCCACCAGCCGGTCCGCCATGGCGTGCGCGGTGGGGAAACGGGCCTCGGGGTCCTTGGACAGCGCCACCGACAGCACGTTCCACAGAGGGGCGAGCACCTCCGGAGGCTTCGTCAACTTCTCCTGGCAGATGGCCTTCATGGTGTCCAACTCGTCCTCGCGCTCGAAGGCGCGCCGTCCCGTGAGGGCCTGGTAGAGGACGAGCCCCATGGCGAACAGGTCGCTTCGCGCGTCCAGCTTCTGGCCCAGCGCCTGCTCCGGGGACATGTAGAGCGGCTTGCCCTTCACGATGCCCGGCAGCGTCACCGTGCGCTGCGCGCGCACCTTGGCCACGCCGAAGTCCAGCACCTTCACCTGGCCATCGAAGCCCACCATCACGTTGTGCGGTGACAGGTCGCGGTGCACCAGTTCCAGGGACGCGCCGTCCTCGCCCTTGAGCGCATGCGCGGCGTGCAGCCCCATCAGCGCCTGCGACACGATGGCGGACACCACCGCCGGCTCCAGCGGCCCCTTGTTGGCGCGCAAGAGCCGGTCCAGGTCGATGCCGTTCACCAGCTCCATGGCCATGTAGTACGCGCCCTGCGCCTCGCCGAAGTCGTAGACGTGCACCAGGTTGGGGTGCGACAGCCGCAGGCCGATGCGCGCCTCGTCCAGGAACTGCTGCACCATCTCTGGCTGAGCCGTCAGGTGGGGCAGGATGCGCTTGAGCGCCACCAGCCGCCCCAGCCCCTCCGGCCCACGCGTGCGCGCGATGAGCACCTGCGCCATGCCGCCCGTGCCCAGGGGCTTCACGACCTCATAGCGGCCAATGCGCCCGCGGTTGACGGGCGTGCCCTCCACGTCCAGCTCGTCCAGCCGCTCCAGCGGTCCCCGGCCGTCCGTCAGCGCCAGGAAGGACAGCACCGCCGAGTCCAGCTGCTCGCCAATCGCCTCCACCAGCCCCATCACCCGCTGGCCGCCGTCCTCGAAGTTCCCATCCACCACCAGCCCCAGTCCGCCCAGGTTCAGCCGCCCCAGGGTGAGCTGCTGGCAGAAGAGCATCCGGCCTTCACGCAGCTTCCGGGGGCCGCTCCAGTGGGCCGCCTCGAAGACGTCCACGCCCAGCTCGCCCAGCACGCGCGTCAGCACCGGGCCTCGCGTGCCCCGGAGCGAAACGAAGCCCGCCTTCGCGTGCACCATGCGGGCGCACTGCGTGAGGAACACGTCCAGGCCGGTGTCGAGGTCCAGACCCCGCTCCAGGCAGTCCTCGAGGATGTCGTCGGCCATCCGGTTCACGGCCATCAGGCCGCGCAGGAAGGCCAGCTCTTCTTCCGGGGATTGGAATGCCACGCATTCATCAATACCCGAAAACCCGGCGGGGATGCAGCGCCCACCGGGTGGGGCGTCAGACGCGCTCGCGGTCCACGCGCACCATCGGCGACAGGCGCTCCGGCAGTTCACCCAGCTCCGGCGTCGCGCGGGTCACGGGGTGCTCCAGCAGCCCGTGGCGGTCCAGCATGTACTCCAGGTGCGCCACGCGCGCGCGCAGCGCCTCCAGCTCCCCCGCGGGCCGGGCCTGGACCTCGCGCACGCGCAGCCACGTCTCAATCACGGGCTTGAGGGCGAAGCGCAGCGTGAGGCCGAGCAGCGGCACACCGACGGTCATGCCGGTGACCATGATGATCATGACGGCTTCGGTCAGCTCCATGAGGGAGGCTCCAGGGGAAAAGAGAGGCGGACCCCCGTGCCTACGAACGGGGGGACCGGGCGATTGCACCGCCCGGCCCACGCCCGGGGTAAGGCATCAGCCGGACTTGGCCTGGTCCGTGTAGATGGCGTCCGCGATGCGGTACGCGCTGCCCTCCAGCCGCTGGAAGGCCTCCTTCAAGACACCGGCGTCGGAGGTGTTGAGCACGGAGCGCAGGCGCTCCAGGTCCGCCTGGATTTCGCCCTTGTCCTTCTCCGACAGGAGGTTGGCGTACTCCTCCAGGCTCTTCTCCGTGGTGTAGATGAGCCCGTCCGCGTTGTTGCGCAGCTCCGCCAGCTCCTTCTTCTTCTTGTCGTCCGCGGAGTGCGACTGGGCGTCGTTGATCATCCCCTGGATTTCGGCCTCCGACAGACCGGAGTTGCCCACCACGCGCACCTGCTGCTGCTTGCCGGTGCCCAGGTCTCGCGCGCTCACGTGCACGATGCCGTTCGCGTCGATGTCGAAGGACACTTCAATCTGCGGCACGCCGCGCGGCGCGGGCGGGATGCCGACCAGTTCGAAGCGCGCCAGCGTCTTGTTGTCCGCCGCCATCTCGCGCTCGCCCTGGAGGACGTGCACGGACACGAGCGGCTGGTTGTCCACCGCGGTGGAGAACACCTGGCCCTTCTTGCAGGGGATGGTGGTGTTCTTGTCGATGATCTTCGTGAAGACGCCGCCCGCGGTCTCCACGCCCAGGGACAGCGGCGTGACGTCCAGCAGGAGGACGTCCTTCACCTCGCCCTTGAGCACGCCGCCCTGGATGGCGGCGCCCACGGCGACGACTTCATCCGGGTTGATGCCCTTGTGGGGCTCCTTGCCGAAGAACTCCTTCACCTTCTGCTGCACGCGCGGCATGCGCGTCATGCCGCCCACCAGGAGGACCTGGTTGATGGCCTGCGCGGTGAGGCCCGCGTCCTTGAGCGCGATGCGGCACGGCTCGATGGAGCGGTCGATGAGGTCCGCGACCAGGGCCTCGAAGGTGGACCGGTCCACGGTCTCCGTGAGGTGCTTGGGGCCAGACGCGTCCGCGGTGATGAACGGGAGGTTGACCTCCGTCTCCGGGGCGCTGGACAGCTCGTGCTTGGCGCGCTCCGCCGCCTCCTTCAGGCGCTGGAGCGCCATGCGATCCTTGCGCAGGTCCAGGCCGTTGTTCTGCTCCGCGAAGCGCTTGGCCAGGTAGTCGATGAGGCGCTGGTCGAAGTCCTCGCCACCCAGGAACGTGTCGCCGTTGGTGCTCTTGACCTCGAACACGCCGGCGGTGAGCTCCAGGATGGAGATATCGAACGTGCCGCCGCCCAGGTCGTAGACGGCGACGCGCTCCGTGGTGGCGTCCTTCACCTTGTCCAGGCCGTACGCGAGCGCCGCGGCCGTGGGCTCGTTGATGATGCGCAGCACGCTCAAGCCCGCGATGCGGCCCGCGTCCTTCGTCGCCTGGCGCTGGCTGTCGTTGAAGTAGGCGGGGACGGTGATGACGGCCTCGGTGACGGGCTCTCCGAGGTAGTCCTCCGCCGTCTGCTTCATCTTCATCAGCACGATGGCGCTGACTTCCGGCGGGCTGTAGCCCTTGCCCCGGATTTCAACCCACGCATCGCCGTTGGGGCTGGACGCCACCTTGAAGGAGGAGACGCCAATGGCCTTCTTCGCCTCCGGCGAGTCGAACTTGCGGCCGATGAGGCGCTTGGCCGCGAAGACCGTGTTCTCCGGGTTGGTGATGGCCTGCCGCTTGGCAATCTGGCCCACCAGGCGTTCACCGGAGTCGGTGAAGCCCACCATGGAGGGCGTGGTGCGGCTGCCTTCGCTGTTGGGGATGACCACCGGCTCGCCGCCTTCCATCACGGCGACGCAGGAGTTGGTGGTGCCCAGGTCGATTCCAATCACCTTCGCCATGACTACTGACTCCCCCCGGAGGAACTGTCGGACGGCGCGGAAGTCTGGGGCTCCGCGCTCTTGCCTTCTTCAGACGCCTTCGGTGCTTCCGTGCCGGCCGCGGGCGCGGCGGCTTCCGGCTCCGCGGCAACGGGCTCCGGCGCCGCGACGACTTCTGGCGCGCGGGCGACGACGACCATGGCGGGACGCACCAGGCGGTCGTTGAGATGGAAGCCACGCGTCACTTCAAAGAGCACGTGGCCCGCCGGGACGTCCGCGGACTCCACCTGCTGGATGGCTTCGTGCAGGCGCGGGTCGAAGGGCTGGCCCTTGGCGGAGAAGCCCTTCACGCCGTGGCGGCCGAGCGAGTCCTCGAAGGACTTGCGCGTCATGGCCACGCCCTTCTGGAAGCTGTCGAAGTCGGGGGACTTGCTGGCGGCGTCGAGCGCGCGGTCCATGTTGTCCACCACGGGGAGCAGGTCCTTGAGGAGCTTCTCCACGCCGAACTTCTGGACGTCCTCCTTCTCCTTCTGCGCGCGCTTGCGGTAGTTCTCCAGGTCCGCGGCGGAGCGGATGGCCCGGTCCTGGAAGTCCTTGGCGCGCTCGTGCGCCTCCTTCAGGCGCTCCAGCGTCTCGCGGGCCTTCGTCTGGCTGAACTCCAGCTGCGCGCGCAGCGACTCCACCTCCTGGCGGAGCGCGGCCGCGTCCTCGGTGGGGGGAGCGACTTCGGGGGTGGAGACGTCCGCCTCGGCTGCCGGGGCGGAGACGTCCAGCTCCACCTCCGTCTCCGAGCCCGCACTGTCCGCGTCTCCGTCCATCCGACGCTCGACGCTGCGAACCGCCTCGTCGATCACGTCCTGCCCGATGTCCGTCTGGATGCTGTCCTTGTCTTTGGTACCCGACACGGCGCGCACTATCTCACGCGACGCTGAGCGATCCAACAGGACCCGGGGCGGTCGCGCATGCCCAGCGTGCGGGCAGGCGCGACTTCATGGGCAGCGGAACTTCACGCCCCGGGCGCGGGTTTCTTGCGGCCCAACGTTTTCTTGGAAGCTGGTTTCTTCGGGGCCCGGGCGCCCTTGGCGGCGGCGGGAGCGCTCGCGGTCTTCTTGCGCCCGATGGACTTGCTGCCGCCCTTGGACGCGCCGGAGCTCTTGGCGCGGGCCGGGCGGCTGGGGGCGGCCTCCTCCTCCGGGGCGGCCTTGGCCGTCTTGGCGGCCTTGGCTTCGGCGTCGGGCGCGGAGGCGGTGCCGTTGGTGGAGCCGGGCTTGAAGGCCTCCTCGACGGAGGTCTCCACGCGGCGCACGGCGGTCTCGATCTTCTCCGCGGCGGTCTTGGTGGTGGCGGCGGCCCAGGTGCGCAGCTGCACGAGGCCTTCCTTCACCTTGGCCTGCTTCTCCGGGTCCTTCACTTCCTTGAGGAGGCGCTCGGCCTCGCCGCGGAGGTCGTCCGTGGTGCGCTTGAGGTCTTCACCGGTGCGCTTGAGGAAGTCCATCAACTGCCTGTCCCACTTCTCGGCCATGACGCGTCTCCTCCGTCGTCTGCTCGAACCCATCCAACTGCACGTGTGAACCGCGCGCAAAGCCTTCCGCGCTGTCCGTGTAGGACGGCGGAGCGCGCCACTGATTGCCGTGTGGCAGTGCGTCAGGGGCTCCGCCGGGGTGCAAGCGGGGGCGCGCGCGACAGTCGGATGGCAGACACGTTAAGGTGCGTGCCCTCTTCCGGGGAGGCCGCGTTGGGGCGGGCCCGGTGCTGGAGTGTTCCCATATGCCGTCCCGGTCCTTCCGAGCGCTGTCCTCGCTCGTCGTGCTCACGTCCCTGCTCGCGCTGGCGGCCTGTGGCTCCAACGAACCGGAGTCCACGGGGCCCGTGCTGCCCCAGGTGACGCTGCAGGCGGCCACGGTGGGGGTGGCCTACGAGAAGGTGCTGACGGCGACGGGCGGCACGGCGCCGCTCACGTATTCGGTGGACCAGGTGCCGCCGGGCTTCTCCTTCTATGGAGACAGCGGGCGGCTGGTGGGCCCGGCGACGACGGCCGGCGAGTGGACGCTGACGATGGTGGTGCGCGACGCGAAGGGCGCCCAGCACACGCGGGCCTATGCGTTGCGCGCGTGGCCGGCGCCGGTCATCACCACGACGTCGCCGCTGCCCTCCACGAAGGAGGGCAGCCTCTACACCTTCACCTTCACCTCCACGGGCGGGGCGCCGCCCCTGACCTGGTCGCAGGCGGGCGGAGCGATTCCGGACGGCCTGACGCTGACGGAGGACGGGGTGCTGACCGGCACGCCCCAGGGCCCGGCGCTGTATGAGTTCACGGTGCGGGTGGAGGACGCCAACGGCGCCCGCGCGGAGGCGGTCATCCAGCTACCCCTGACCACGTCGACCGGCGAGCTGCCCGACGGCGGCCCTGTGACGGATGGCGGCACGAAGACGGATGGCGGCACGGACGGCGGGACGCAACCGACGGCGGTGCCGTTAAAGGTGGGCAACTGGAACATCGAGTGGTTCGGCTCCACGGCCGAGGGCCCCTCGGACGAGGCGCTGCAGCTGGCCAACGCGACCGCGGTCATCGCGGACGCGGGGCCGGACGTGCTGGGCGTGGCGGAGATCGTCGGCGTGGACGCGTTCAACTCGCTGACGGCGAACCTCAGCGGCTACAGCGGCCTGCTCGCGGGTGATGGCTGGTACGGCCCCACGGCCCAGAAGGTGGGCCTGCTCTACAAGACGAGCACGGTGCAGCTGGTGAGCTCGAACGTCGTGCTGACGGACTGCGCGCAGGACTTCGCGTACCGGCCGCCGCTGCGCGTGGACCTGAAGGTGCTCCGGGGCTCCTCGCCGGTGGACCTCACGGTGATGGTGCTGCACATGAAGGCGTACGCGGACTCGGATTCATACCTGCGGCGCAAGGGCGCGGCGATGTGCCTCAAGGACTATCTCGACACGAACCTGCCGACGCAGAACGTGATGGTGCTGGGCGACTGGAACGACGACGTGGACGCGTCCATCTACACGCCCAACGAGTCGCCGTACCTGAACCTGGTGAACGATGCCGCGCGCTACAAGTTCCTCACCCAGCCGCTGTCGGAGTCCGGGGAGCGCTCGACGGTGAGCAACAGCCAGTTCATCGACCATCAGCTGGCGACGAACGAGCTGGCGGCGTACCACGTGGCGAACTCCACGAAGGTGCTCAAGCCGAGCATCGTCAGCTACAAGAGCACCACGTCGGACCACTACCCCATCTTCAGCGATTTCAACTTCGGCTCGGCCGCGCAGTCGGGGAGCGTGCGGGTCACGGCGCCCAACGGCGGTGAGACGCTGAATGCGGGCCAGACGTTCAACATCACCTGGACGTCCAGCAACGTGTCGCAGGTGAACATCACGTACACGCTGGACGGGACGGTGTGGCGCGCGGTGGCGTCGGGCCTGACGGCGTCCACCGGCCGCTACGCGTGGACGGTGCCGAGTGAGTCCTCCACGCTCGCGCGGGTGCGCGTGGCGGACGCGGCGCGCGCGGACGTGGCGGACGTGAGCGACGGGGTGTTCACGCTGACGCGGCCGACGCAGCAGGTGTTCATCAACGAGTACCTTGCGCAGCCGCTCAATAATGCCGCGGGGACGCCGGATTACGACCAGCAGTTCGTGGAGATCTACAACGCGGGTCCGGGGTCGGTGGATCTGAGCGGCTGGAAGATCCACGACGCGAAGTCGTACTCGGGCGCGGACCCGGCACGGCACACGTTCGTGTCGGGCACGGTGTTGCCGGCGGGCAAGGCCTACGTGGTGTACTCGGGGTCGACCGCGCTGCCAGCGGGGGCGCAGTACGCGACGTACTCCAACGGCGGCTTGGGGCTGCGTTTCGACCGGGGCGTGAACCAGGGTGGCGCGGGTGACATCGTGTACCTGGTGCGCGCGGACGGGACGGTGCAGGACAGCCACTCGTACCAGACCTCCAGCATGCCGGTGACGTCTGGCTATTCGTTCAACCGCTCCCCGGACCTGAGCCCCACGGGGACCTGGGTCGAGGGTTACAGCCTCTACTATTACGCCGCGACCCCGGGCAAAAAGGCGAACAACACCGCCTTCTGAAGCAGCTCGCGGTGACATGACTTCCGCCTGGGCTTCTGCTTGGGTGGAAGGATGCGCGTCTGGGTTCATCTGAGAAGAATCGCCACGGCCGTGGTGTTGTGCGTGTGGCTCGCGGCCTGTGGCGGGACGCGTGGGGCGGTGGCTCCGCCTTCGCGGGAGGAGCTGCCCCGCCAGGTGCTGCTTCTGAGGGAGGCCCCGGATGGGAGCTTCACCCAGGAGTGGCGGCCGGCGGAGGACTTCGACCTCGCCCACTACGTGAAGGCCCCCGAGGGCCGGCGCATCGTGCGGACGGCGCGCTCCGTTCGGGACTGTGACGCGGAGAACCGCGAGTGCATCCAGGAATGCATGAGCCGGCCATTGGGGAGCGACTTCAGTCACATCACGAAACGGCCCGGGCTTGGTGGCAAGGAGGAGTACTGCGTCCGCCGATGCAAACAGCCCTACCTGGACTGCATCGACCTTGAGAAGCTCCGGCCGCAGGAGCTTTCCTCGCTGGATGCGGTCTCCGAATGGGCCCGGCGCAACCAACGCGCCATCCTGGTGGGCAGCGTGGTGGTCATCGCAGGGGTCGCGTTTGTCGTCGTCTCAGCGGGCGTGGGGCTCATCGTGCTCGCGCCCGCGCTGCTTCTGACGACGTCATCCGTGGCCCCAGCACAACACCTGGTGGAGAGCGCACCATGATGCACTTCTTCGACAAGTTGGAGGTGCTGGGACGGCACTACTCGGAGAGCACCTCCGAGGAAGAGAAGCAGGCCTTCCTCTTCGCGATGGACGCCATCTACTTCATCCTGGGCACCGGGCAGGGCACCGAGTTTGAAGCATATGTCCAAAGCCAGGAGGCTTCCGCGCCTCCGTTGGTCATCGCCCGCTTCAAGACCCGAGAGGAGGCGGAAGCCGCGATGAACGCGCGGAAGCCCCCAATCGACTCGGCACGCGTGCTGATTGGAGACGACTACTACTCCGCCATGTTCGTTCCAGCCACGGGGCGAACCCATCTGGTCCGGGCAGAAACGTTGGACTTCTACCTCCAGGCCATGGCGGATGAACGGCTCAAGCCTTCGGGCCTGTCCTTCGCCACGAAGGAGGAGGCAGAGGCGTGGATGAACCAGCAGCCCACGCCGCCCCAACAGGTGCTCATCGACGTCGCGGGGGCGCCGTATCTGGCCGCCTACCACCACCGCATCGACTACCGCGTCCTCTATCCCCTGCCCGCCCCCACGCCCCCATCCCAGGAGCCGTGAGGGCGGCACGGTGAGGACTACAGCCGGAACTGCACGCGCACGCCCGGCTGGATCCAGACGTGGATCTGCTTTTCATCATCGGAAAGGTCATTGCTGATTTCCGCGGCATTGCCCAAGCGGATCGCGCCCTTGTTGTACTGCCCCACGGACGCGGAGATGTAAGGCCCCACCGCGATGGAGCGGGTGAGCTGGAGGTCCACGCCGAAGTGGGCGTGGCCCAGGTCATAGCCCTCGAGCTTGAACCAGGCGCTGTTGGAGCCTTCGCCCACTTCCAGCGAGCCGATCTCATAGCCCACGCCCACGCCCACCCACGGCGAGACGAAGCCGGCCGGCCGGAAGTGGTAGTCCAGGTCGATGCCGAAGCGCAGGACCTTGCTCTTGCAGTCCGCGCCGTCCGCGCACTCGTCACCGGGACCGGAGCCGATGCCGTACTGGAAGTAGGCGCCCAGCGAGAGCTGCCGGTTGAAGAAGTAGGAGACGTCCACCTGCGGCGCCACGGTGCTGCCGAACGTGTCCTTCAGCGAGAGGTCCGTGCCGGAGTCGCCCACCGGAATGCCAAAGGCGCCGCGCACGCCCAGCGCGAGCCCGGAGCTCTTGGGCTCCTGGGCCGCCGCGGGCAGCGCGCCCAGGCAGGAGGTCAGCGCCAGCGATGCGATGAAGTGTCGAGCAGTCATGTCGTCCAGGGTGAAGGGGCCGTCTTCCGACGGCGTGGGTTGGGTGTTGGCGGCGCAACGCATTGCAAGCCCACGGCCAGGGTTCACAGGATGCGGGCGCCCGGGCTTCGCACGTCGTGGGGTCTTGGAACAGCACGGAAGCGCGACAGGAATGTCAGTCTTTCGTTTCAGCTCATGGCAGGTTCACACCGTGCCAGAGTCCTGGAGCAAGACATGTCCTCCCGCCTGACCGAAGACTCCGACATCGTCCGCTGGCTGCGCGCCGAGCGCGAAGCCCGTGGGCTGGCCCGCATCGAGCTGTCCGCTTCGTTGAAGCATCAAGGGGAGCTCCTGGATGACACGTTGATCTTCACGGCGCCGGACGGAGCGCTGACGTTCGGTTCGCTACCGGAAGCACCGCGCGCCCAGGTGCAGGGGCTGATGCGGTGGCATCACGCGTCCGCGCCTGGACTGGGGGACATCGCGCTGGCCATCGTCTGCGACGCGCACGCGGCGCCGCGCATCCAGATGACGGACGCGGTAACGCGGGAGCATGACGCGAAGGTGCAGGCCCGCGCGGAGGCCCACTTCGATTCGAGGCACTACGGGCGCGCGCTGGCGCAGCGGGTGGCGGAGCTGTTGGACGCGGGGGCGGACCTGTCCATCACCGTCGACCCGCGCGAGGGTGTGTCCCGCGCGCTGTGGCGGTCCGGGGATGGCACGTATGCGCAGGGGCTGCGGTACATCCAGGGAGACGCCCAGCCGAAGCGGACCTTTGAGTCACGGGACGCGTTCATCCGCTGGCTGGCGGAACAGAGCGACGAGTCCCTGGCGAAGGAGGACTTCCCGGACGACCCTCGCATGTGGGGCGTGGCGACGTTCAACCGCGAGTTCTTCGCGCGGAAGACGGGCCGGCGGTCTTAGCGGCATCCACACGAACTTGTCCGACAGTCGGACAGGTTTGGACGGCCTCGACTGGCCCCCTTTCAGCAGTGCACCCCAGTGCCGTCCCGGAACCCTGCGGCTCCTGAACGAGTGAACGTCACAATGCGCAAGGCACTCCTGCTCTTAGGGCTCATCGCATTGGCTGGCGGATGCGTTCGGCACAAGCCGTCATGGACGGGGGAGGTGCAATGGCCGGATGAACAGTCCTCGGCCTCCGTCCTCCCCTTCACCGACGCGGGAGCCGCCGTGGCCGCGGCAGGAGCGCTGCGGGAAGTGGTCCGGACCCATCCCCATCCGCAGCTCTTCCATGGCTGCGCGAGCCCGGAACAGGGACTCGATGTCGCCGTCTTCACCGGACCGACCACCGGCCTGTACTACGTCGCCGTGGAACAGCGGTTCAGCAGGTGTGGCGGTCCCATTGGCCGGGTCCTCGACTGGTGGCAGGTCTACGCGGTCACCCCCCAAGGCGAGGTGGTAGCGAAGGCCCCGCGCACACCCGACGTCCCCATGGAAGCGCAGCCCGATGCAGCAGAGGTCCCCGCTGACAGCCCTGCTCCGCCCACCGAGGAGCAGGCTCCGTCTCCGCTTCGAGAAGCACCTCCAACCGAAAATTCGAAGGCCGAGTAGGCCTTTCCCCACGCAATCCTTGAGGTAGGCTGGGTTTTCCTTGTCCAGCCGCCGCAACCAAAAGCCTCCCAGGCCCGTGGCCTCTCATGCGTGTCACCCCTATCTGTTAGGTTTGAAGGATGGAGGTGACCCGTGATGTCGCTGTCCACTTCGCTCATTCCCCTGGTGCTGACGATCCTGATGGGCACCACGGCGGTGGCGCAGACCCGCACTCCCGTGGTCAGGGAACGCAAGGCCCGGCAGCTCACGCTGCGCTCGGAGGAGCCTCCGGTGCTTCATCCGCTGCACGTCGCGGCCCATGAGGTGACCACTGTCACCTTCGATGCGCCCATCGTTCCGGAGTCCGTGGACCGGAGCGTGCTCGCGCCCTTCTTCACTCGCGTGGCGGTGCATGAAGACGTGCTTGTCCTCAAGGCGTCCATGGACGTTCCCGTGGGCAAGGAACCAGTGATCACCGTGCGCTTCGCGGGGCCCGGTGCTCCGGCGCAGGTGGGCTTCGTGCTCACGACCGTGGCGGCGGAGGTGGATTCACAGGTGGAGGTGTTCCGGCAGGGACGCACCGCGCAGGATTTGGGGAAGGAACTCGCGGACCTGAGGGCCCATTGCGCGGTCACCGAGGCGGGGCTCGCGACGCTGCGTGCGCAGTGCGCGCTCAGTGGACTGGGTGGGGCGGTGTTGACGGGGGCGGTGACCCAGGAGGGCATCACCGTGGACTACATCCGTGAGTCCCCCGTGAGCATGGGCATCGTCGCCGAGGGTCCCCACGTGATCTACCGCACCGCGAGCACCCGCGCCCTCTCCACCTCCTTGCGCAATCCCATGGGGGCGGCCCCCTGGCTCCCAGGCTTTGCTCGCGTGACACCTCGGGGACCTGACGCGGGTGGCATTCCCGTCCGCGAGATTCCCCTGCTCATACAGGTGCGACAGCTGGCACCTGGCGAGCGCTCCACCGTGGTGGTGGAGTGGAACGCACTGCCGGACCTGCCTCCAGGCGCGCACTTCACCCTGGAGCTCTTGGATGTGAAGGGCGAACGAGGCATCCGCTGGGAGCAGGTGTCGCCATGAGTTCGCATGAGGCAACTCCCGGTGATCCGGTCAGGTCCGAGCATCACACCTCCACGAAGCCCGCCCACAAGGCTTTCGGGGCGGCCCTGCCTGCCATGCGGCTGCTCGTAGTGGATGCGCTTCCTGCCGGAACGCTCATTGGTTCCTGGCGCGTCGTCCAACGATTGGCGTCAGGTGGATACGGCACGGTCTACGTCGTTCAGGCGAAGCGCCGTCCCCGCGGAAAGCAATACGCCCTGAAGCTGGCTCGCCAACCCGATAGCCCCTGGTTCTCACGCGAAGCGGCGGTGCTGTCCCGCTTGCCGCACCCGGGAGTGCCTCGCTTCGTGGATGCGGGCGCATGGCGGCCGGGCTCCGGGAGCTACCCATTCCTGGTGATGGAGCACGTGGACGGCGAGTCGCTGTATGAGTGGGCCCGCGCTCGCAACCCCACGGCTCGCGAGGTGGGTGCATTGCTCGTCCAGGCTGCGGACATCCTGAGCTTCGCGCACCGACACGGCGTCCTGCACCGCGACTTCAAGGGAGACAACATCCGCGTCCAGCCGGATGGACGGCTCACCTTGTTGGACTGGGGCGCGGGCTGGCACCCGGACGCACCGCCCCTGACCGGAACAGGCCAGCTTCCTCCCGGCACGGCGCACTACTTGAGCCCGCAGCTCCACCGCTGGCGGCTGGCAATGCCTTCAATGCCTGCGCAGGAGTGTCCTCGCTATGGCGTGGCGGATGAGTTGTACGCCGTGGGCGTCACCTTCTACCGGCTGTTGACTGATACCTATCCGGCGCTCCTTTTGAATGGTGAGGGACCGACGCGCGCATGGCCCGGCTCGCATGCGCCAGAGGCCCTGACCTCGCTCGTCACCCACCTGCTCGCCTTTGCGCCCGAGGAGAGGCCTCCGAGCGCATCCGCACTGGCCTCCGAACTGCATCAGGTCCTGGCCCATGCGGATGCATCCTGGGACTTGCCTCTCTTCGACTGGGCCACAGCGCCCTCCTCTTCTTCACGCACGACACAGGACGCGCCCGAAATGGTGGGGCCCGTGGCTCCCGGTCAGGAGGTGCCGCTCCAGCACGCACGTCTTCAGCGCCTGGACCGGCTCCAACGCATTCGCGAAGCACGCGAACTGCGCCGCCGGGCCCCCGCCCATGTCGCCCGCATGGAAGCCCGGTCCATCCTCGCCGCGAGCGCGGGTCGGCACCGTCAGACATTGCGAGCCCGCTGGCGCCGGGGGGCCGTGGGAGTCGCTTTCGTGCTGGCCTTGGGATGGCTGGCCTGGAGTCTGGGGGCCGTCTCCAAGGTCCGCATCGATGCGCCGGCGCATCCCTCTCCGCCTCCCGTGGCGCGGGGACCTGGGCCCGACCAAGCTGCCGCGTCCGAAGCGGCCCCTCCTTCCCCTGCGCCGCTTCCATTGGAGCAGGAAGCCATGACCCTTCCCTTGAAGCAGGAGTCCCCGGTCCGAACCCGTTCACTTGCGCGAGGCTGCACGCTGGCCGTCGGCGCGGCCTCCACGCTCATCGCTTGCGCGGGCGCGCAGGTGACGCCCAAGCCCCAGCGCTGCTCCTCGGAGGCGTTGGAGTCGATGAAGAAGCTGGACCTGCGGCGGGATGGAAAGGCGGCCATCACACTCGACGTCCGCTACCCCTTCCGCACGGATGCCACCCTGGTCTCCGTGAGTGACGGGAACATCGTGAGCGTCCAGAAGGAGCGACATGGCGGCCTTCCCGCTGGCACCCTCCTGTATGGACAGCTGTGGACGCAGGGAGAACACGTGGTGGGCCGCTACACGCGAGCGGAGACGCCTGCCGGCCGCACCCATCCGGTCTGCTTCGTCCTCGGAAACAGCGACGGCTGGTGGCCGAAGGATCCAAGCTCCAAACCCGGCACCGCACTGCTGCCCCGGAGCGTGGGCTACACCGTGGTGGACGCGTTCCCGTAGCGGCCCTCAAGGTCATGCGCCATGCGCCTGCGGTAAGCCCCAGGGGATGAGCCACATCCTGGCGAACGAAGCGCTCCGCTCCGTCGTGCTCTACCACCCCAAGCCCACCGAGGGCTGGCGCTACGCCATCTACACCCAGGAAGGCATCACGGATGGGAGGCTGCTCGACAGCACCCCATCCACTTCATTCGAGGAGGCCCGGGCCTGAATGGAGCAGACGCTGGTGGACCTCTTCGGCCGCCCTGCCACGCTTCGCTGGAAGGAGACCTCGCCGGGATGGTGGACGGGCGAAGCGCTGGAGACGCCCACCGACCCGGCTTGAGTCATTGCAGGATTCGAACCCACGGCCTTTGGCTCCGGAGGCCAACGCCCGGGCTCAATAAAACGCGCGCCGTGCGTGTGGGGACGACCCGAATTTCGGGGTCATTTCGTATCTCATTTCCAGAAGGGGCCCGGCCGGGCGCCTCCATGAGACGGAGCATTCCGCGTGCTGCCAGGAACCGAGCGGTCAGTCTTGGAGGCCTTCCGCCGGGGTGACACCGCCGTGCTCACCCAGGTCTACCGCACCTATTCACCTGAAGTGCTGCGCTACCTGTCCCGGCGCTTCTCCGTCCATTCGGAGACCGGCACCCGCTCCATCGCGCTCACGCCGCTGGACCTGGACGCCGCCCATCAGGAGACCTTCGTTCGGGCCTTCCGCCCCCACATGCGCCAGGCCTACGACGGCGTGCGTCCCTACCTGGGCTTCCTCCTCACCGTCGCGCGCTCCACCGCCATCGACCTGATGCGCGCCTCCGGCCGCGTGGCCCGGGAGGCCATCCCCCTGGATGACGCTCCGGAGCTCACCCATGCGCCCACCGAGAGCAAGAGCCCGGAAGAAGAGGCCCTGGGCGCAGAGGTCCGCTCCATCGTGCGCCGCTTCCTGGAGGCCCTGCCCGCCGAAGGGCGCGCCCTGGCCCAGCTGCGCTTCATGGACGGCCTGTCCCAGGAGTCCGCCGCCGACCAGCTGAAGCTCACCCGCGGCGAGGTGCGGGTGCGCGAACGCCGCCTGCGGTTGCAGTTCACCGAACACCTGAAGGACTCGGGCTGGCTGGACAGCGACACCGTCCCGGGACGCCTGCAATTGGGCGCCCTGCTCGCCACCCTGGCCCTGCTGTACGCCATCCCATTCGGGAGCCTCCCATGAAGTGGTACGAGCGACATGTGGACGCGGGACTGACGCGCTGGTCCCTGGGGGAGCTGTCCGCCCCCGAATCCTCGCGGCTCCTGCGTCACGCCCACGCCTGCGCCCGCTGCGGCGCCCGCTACGACAAGTGGGCCCGCGCCCACCGCGTCCTCGAGTCCGGCCAGACGGACGCCCCCACCTCCACGGAGCTGGAGACCCTCACCGCCGCGGGACTCGAAGCCGCCCTCAACGCCGCCTCGCCCCCGGACGCCGCCCCCGCGCGGTGGCCCACCCTCGCGGTGCTCGGCGCCACGCTGGCGGCCCTGTTCCTCGCGGTGATGGTGACCCCCTCGTCCTTCGGCCCCACCGCCTCCATCGAGCCCACCGAACCCGAGTTCAGCGTCCGGGGGGCCGTGCATGACCCGGCTCCACCCTCTGCTCCGGTGGCCCAGGCCGTCCTGCGCGTCTTCTGCGCGAAGCCCGGCCAGTCGCTGCACGAGCTGCGCGCTGGGGCCGCGTGCACCCCGGGCGCCACGCTGGCCTTCGCGGCGGGTGCCCGTCCGCCCTACACCCACGTCGCGGTGCGCGTGCGCGCCGGCGGCCACGAAGAGGTCAACGGCCCCTTCCCGCTCAGCGGCAAGGCCGGCGAGGAGCGCCCCCTGGAGCTGACGGTCGCGCTGCCCGCGGGCTCCGATATGGCGGAGGTCACCGCCACGTTCTCAGAGCACCCGGACGCAACCCTGTCAGCCCTGCACAGCGGGACGACAGCGGGGGTGGTGGTGCTCAGGCAGGAGGTCCGGGTAAAGGATTCTCCATGAAGAAGCTGGAAGTCCTCCTGGGGGCGGCGCTGCTGATGGCGGCACCGGAGGCATTCGCGGACACCGTGCGGCGCGCGCTCGTCATCGCCCACAACGGCAGTGACGACCCGGCGCTCGCGCCGCTGCGCTACGCGGATGACGACGGCGTGCTCTGGGCGGAGACGCTCAAGCGGCTGGGCGTGGAGACCACGCTGCTCGTCGACCCGGACGAACCCACGCGCAAGGGCGGCAGCCTGGTGCTGAAGTCCGCGCAGGCCCCCACGCGCGCCGCGGTGGAGCAGGCCGTGAAGCGGCTGCAGGCGGCGACGCTCGCGGACCGCGCGGCGGGACGCCAGACGGACGTGCTCATCGTCTACGTGGGCCACGGCAACACGGACGACGCGGGCCGCGCCTACTTCACGCTCGCCGATGCGCGCCTGGACCGGAGCAGCCTCTATTCGGAGGTCGTGGATCCGCTGGGCGCGGACTACGTGCACGTCATCGCGGATGCGTGCCGCGCCTCCGGCGTGGTGGGCAGCCGAGGCGGGACGCCGGACGCGGCGGTGCTGGCGGAGCTGCGCGGGGTGCTCGCGCGCGAGCAACTGGCGTCGCGTCCCCACGTGGGCGCCCTCTTCGCGGAGAGCGAGGACGGCGAGACGCACGAGTGGTCCCGCATCCGCGCGGGCGTCTTCAGCCACGTGGCCCGCTCCGGCCTCCTGGGCGGCGCGGACATCAACGGCGACGGACAGGTGGAGTACAGCGAGCTGGCCGCGTTCGTGGCCGCCTCGCTGCATGGCGTGAAGGGCATGCCCGCGCGCCTGTCCGTCAACGCCTTCGCGCCCACCGCGGAGCCCCGCCGCCCGCTGGTGGGCCCCGCGCCCGAAGGGCCTCGCGTCACCTTCCCCGCGGGCTTCGAGTACGCGCGCCTCTCCGTGGAGGACGCGGACGGCCAGCGGCTGGTGGACGTGCGGCGCTCGCCGCAGCAGTGGACGCAAATCCTGCTGCCGCCGCGCGACGTGTACTGGGTGCGCGCGCCGAACGCGGAGGCGCGCGTCACGCTGGCGCAGCTGTCCTCGGGCACGCCGGAGTTGCGCCCGCGCGAGCTTCAGGAAAGAGGTCCCGCGGAGGAGGCGCTCCGCCGGGGCCTGTTCGCCGTTCCGCTGGACCGGTCGTTCTACGACGAGTACGTCGCCGCCGTGGGGCTGGTGCCGGTGGACTTCAGCAATCCCTTTCAGCCGTCCGTCATTGGCGGGGCGCGCTCCCCGCTGGCCGTGGCGTCTCCGTCCGACTGGACATCGCGGTTGGAGCTGGGCCTGGGCGCGGGGCGCTCGCCGTTGGGGCTGGCGAAGTTCTCCGCCGGGCCCAGCCTGTCGTGGCGCACGCCGTCCTCCATGGACCTGCTCTACTACGGCGTGCGCGGGGCGTATGGCGTGACGCCGCTCGCGGCCCAGGACGGCATCCGGCTGCACCGCTTCACGGTGGAGGGGCTGGTGGGGTTGGAGCGTCCCGCGAACACGCCGCTGTTCGCGGAGGTGGGGCTGGGCTGGGGGCTCCTGGGCCTCACGGCGCCGGGCTTCCGCCAGGCGGACCCCGCGATGCTCACCGGCCACGTGGCCGCGGGCGTGACGGGGCGGTTCGCGGGAATGCCGCTGCGACTTTCAGCCCAGGTGGGCGTGGATCGCGTCACCGCCAACGGCAAGACCGTCATGGACGGGCAGTACGGCCTGGAAATCTCACTGAGGCGCTAGCGGACGCGGGCCGTCGGGCCCGGCCGTGTCCGTGCGTGGGTGCGCCGCTGTCCGCGCCCACCGCGCCAACCTCGAGCCCTGACGGTCCTTCCGTGTCCCGTTCATTCCTCATGCACACCGCGCTGTCGAGCGCCGCCGTGGCCACCGTGCTGCTGGCCGGCTGCGACCCCATCTGCACGAATGGGGTCTCCAAGTCCGGGCAGGGCCAGGTGACCCGGAGCGCCTCCGGCACCTGCGTGCAGCTCGTGGTAACCCGCCCCGACGCCGGGGAGGAGGACGACCCGGACGGGGGCGATGGCGGCGCGCTCCCCGACTCGGGCACGGATGGCGGCGAGTGCGGCGCCGTCCCAGGCTGGACGACCCGGGTGCTGGACGAGGGAATCGACATCATCATCGCCGCGTTCGTCTTCGACGCGCAGGGCGTGGGCCACTACGCCTATTCGAAGAACTCCCGCCTCCACGTGGGCACCACCCGGCCGGGCGATGTCCCGGTGCGCGTGGAGAGCGTGTGGACCGCCTATGACGTGCACATGGCCGTGGCCACGGACGGCACGCACCACGTGCTGTTCCAGCAGGGCAACAACGTCGGCTACGCACACGACACCGGCGGCGTCTGGCGGTCCCAGGTGCTGAGAGAGGGCTGGGCGGCGGCCATCACCCTCGACGCCCAGGACGCGCCCCACCTGCTCATCGGCCGGCCCTACCCCCAGGTGGGCTATCTGCACGGCACCCGTTCCAGCACGGGGAGCTGGGACATGGCGCCACTGGAGGCGGTGGGCGCCAAGGGCGACCGTGAGCGGATCGCCGTGGATGCCGCCGGGTACGTCCACATCGTGTTCGTGCGCATGGACGACATGGGGAAGTCCCAGGTCGTGTACGCGAGCAACACGTCAGGGGCGTGGCTCGCCGAGCCGCTGGACTGGCGGATTCCCTTGAGTTCACCGCGCTACCGCATCGCGCTCGAGGTGGACTCGGATGGACGCCCCTCCGTGGTGGGCTCCAGCACCCAGGGGGCGTGGCTGTGGACGAAGGAGGCCAGCGGCTGGACGTCGTACGGACTCGGGGCCTTCCTGAGCCGGGGTCCCGCGCTGTCGCGAAGCACCGCCTACCCGACCCTCCGCCATGCCCTTCTGGATGATGCGGACGCGAACGCGGACTCCAGCGGGAGCACCAGCCAGTTGGTCGTGAAGGTGCTGGACGGCACGAGAGCCGCCGGCGGAACGCTGCCGCTCACCGTGGAGACGCTGGACGGCGGGAATGCGTTCCCTGCTTCCTCCGCGGTGCAGCTGGACGCCCAGGACCGGCTCCAGGTGGGCTTCTCCTACGTGCACTACCACTACCCGCCAGACGGCGGCGCGATGGAGACGACGCGCGGCCTGCGCTACGCGCGCTACTGCCCCCGTTGAGACCCGCCAGGGAAGCAGGCGGTTGCGGGGCACGGAAGCGGGCGCCTACAGTCGCCGCGCCTTGAGCGAGTCCGTACCCTCCCTGAGTCCCCCGCCCTCTTCTTCCACGTCCCACCGGGCCCTCGTCGTGGCGCGAGCGCTGGCGGTGCTCGGCGGGCTGGGCTGGTTCCTGTGGCTGGGCGGCGGGCCGGTGCTGCCGCCCACGCGCATCGACTGGATGATGCGCGAGGACTGGGCCGCGCACATCTTCGGCTGGCTCTTCTTCCGCAACGCGGACTGGACGCTGCCCCTGGGCGCGGCGCCCAACCACTTCTACCCGTATGGCTCGTCGGTGGCGCTCACGGACGGCAACCCGTGGCTGGCGCTGCTCTTCAAGCCCCTGTCGCCGCTGTTGCCCGTGGACTTCCAGTACACCGGACCGTGGCTGGCCCTGTGCTACGCGCTGATGGGGTACTTCGGCGCGCGGCTGGTGGAGACGGTGTCCCCGCGCCCGGTGCCCATGGTGCTGGGCGGCACGCTGCTGGCGCTGTCGCCGGTGATGGCGGCGCGCTTCGGCCACCCCACGCTGTGCGCGCACTGGCTGCTGCTGGCCCTGCTGTGGCTCAACCTGCGGGACATCCCGGACGCGCGCACCGCGACGCGGAGCCTGGGCCTCGCGGCCCTCTTCAACGCCATCGCGTCAGGCACCCACCCGTACTGGGTGGGCATGCTGATGCCGCTGACGCTGTCGCTCGGGGTGCGGCTCGTCTGGAGCCGGAAACTCGGCCCCGCGCGCGTCGCGGCCCTGTGCGCGGGCATCGCGGCGCTGGACGTGGGGCTGTTCGCCCTCTTCGGCTACTTCGGCGGCGGCGGGCTGGGCGCGGAGGGCTTCGGAGAGTTCTCCGCAGACCTGGCCACGCTGGTGAACCCCATGGGTTGGGGCCGCTTGCTGCCGGACCTGCCCGCCGCGCCCCGGCAGGGCGAGGGCTTCGGCTACCTGGGCGCGGGGGCGCTGCTGCTCGGCGTCGTGGCTTGCGTGAGCCTGTTCGTGCGCAGGCGGGAGGCGCGCACGCTGGACTGGCGCCGGGTGCTGCCCGCAGCGGTGGTGGTGCTGCTCATGGCCGTCTACGCGCTGTCGTCGCGCGTGACGTGGCTGGGCCAGCCGGTGGCGGACCTGGGCTCGCTGTACGCGCCGCTGGTGAAGGCGACGAACGCGTTCCGCGCCTCCGGCCGCTTTGTCTGGCCGCTGCACTACCTGCTCGTCGTCGGCGCGGTGCTGCTGGTGGCGCGCCTGTGGCGCGGCGTGCCCGCCGTGACCGTGGCCGCGCTGACGGTGGCGCTGGCGCTCCAGGCGTACGACGTGCGCGAGGACAAGAGCGCCCTCTTCAAGCCCGTGCGCTTCCATCGCCTGAAGTCCGCGGAGTGGGACGCGCTGAAGGGCCCCTACCAACACCTGGCCCTCTTCCCGCCGCAGGTGCAGTGGGTGTGCCGCTATGACGAACCGCTGGTGAACGCGCTGGCGTATCAGGCGTACCGGCTGAAGCTGACGTTCAACAGCGGCTACGCGTCGCGCACGCCGGAGGCACTGGCGGCGGAGTGCCGCGCGCAGCTGCCTACGGGTGGCCTGGACGCGAGCACCGCGTACGTCGTCCTGCCGCCGCATGTGCAGCCCTTCCTCGACGCGGGCGCCAACTGTGGCCTCGTGGAGGACCTGCCGGTGTGCGTGGTGGGGAGCAACACGGATGCGTTCGCGCAGGGGCTCGCGCGTCAGCCCCGCCGTTGACGCAAGGCGACACTGAAAATCCTTTCAGTCCTCTTCTGATCCGCTGTTACCTTGCAGGTAGCCCGGGTTTCTCCGGGCGCACAGCGAGGGGAGCGACGATGCCTGCGATGACGAAGCACGCTGCGGGGACGGTGTCCTGGGTGGACCTGGCGGCCTGGGACCTGGAGAAGGCCCGGGACTTCTACGGGGCGCTGTTCGGCTGGACGTTCGACCCCACGTCCAAGGACAACGGCTACTACACGATGGCCCGCAAGAACGGCCAGCACGTGGCGGCGATGATGCCGCGCCCCAAGGACGCGCCGTTTCCGCCGGCATGGAACACCTACTTCGCCGTGGAGAGCGTGGACCGCTCCGTCGCCCGCCTGAAGGAGCTGGGCGGCAAGGTGATGATGGAGCCCATGGACGTCATGGAGGCGGGTCGCATGGCCTTCTGTACGGACAACACCGGCGCGGCCTTCGGCTTCTGGCAGCCGAACCTGTTCAACGGCGCGGGCCTGGTGAACGAGCCCGGCGCCATGACCTGGCACGAGGCCAAGACGCGCGATGGCGCGAAGGCCGTGGCCTTCTACAGGGACCTCTTCGGCATGACGGCGGACAAGATGCCGGAGGAGCGGATGCAGTACTGGGTCGTGAAGAAGGACGGCCGTGAGACGGCCGGCGTGATGCAGCTCGACGACAAGACGCCCGCCGAGGTGCCGCCCCACTGGATGGTCACCTTCTCCGTGGCCAACACCGACGAGGCCGCGGCCACCGTCACCGCCAAGGGCGGCAAGGTCATCATGCCGCCGTTCGACTCACCCTACGGCCGCATCGCCGTCGTCACCGACCCCGGCGGCGCGGCCTTCGGCGTCATCACCCTGGCGCAGCCGGCTTAGTCAGCGTCCCGAGCCTCAGGGCGTGAGGGCCGCCATCGCGGCGGCCATCACCTGCTTCACCGGCACGCCCGCGGCCCGGGCCAGCCGGACGCAGTCGTCGAACTCCGGGTGCGCGTTGAGCACCCGGCCGTCCCGCAGGCCGCGCTTCACGCGGACCTTGCCCCAGGGCGTGTCCACCTCCACGAAGTCGCGCTCCAGCGCGTGGCGCTCCACCCGGTGGTAGCGCACGCCCAGCGACGTGGACTCACGCAACAGCACGTCCACCACCGCCTCGCGCAGGCCGCCCTCCACCAGCGCGCCCAACAGGTGCGCCGGCCGGCCCTTCTTCATCACCACCGGGGCCACCCACGCGTCCTTCGCGCCCACCTCCAGCAGCCGCTCCACCAGGTGCGCCAAGAGCTGCGGCGTGGCGTCATCCAGGTTCGCCTCCACCACCCACAGCCCTTCGGTGGCCTGCGTCTCCACGCGGCCCAACGACGCGCGCAGCACGTTGGGCCGGTCGCGGAAGTCCTTCGTCCCCACGCCGTAGCCCACCTTCTCCACGATGAAGTCCGGCGGGTGGCCAATCTTCGTCAGCACCTTGAGCAGCGCGGCGCCCGTGGGCGTCGTCAGCTCGCCCACGCCCTCGAAGCGCACGGGCACGTCGCGCAGCAGCTCCAGCGTCGCGGGCACGGGGATGGGCATCTGGCCGTGCGCCACCCGGATGGTGCCGCTGCCCAGCGGCGGCGGCGCGGCGTGCACCTCCGGGTCGCCCAGCAGCTCCAGCACCACGGCGGCGCCGCAGATGTCCACGATGGAGTCCACCGCGCCCACTTCATGGAAGTGGATGGCGTCGATGGACACGCCGTGCACCTTCGCCTCGGCCTCGCCGATGGCGCGGAACACCGCCAGGGCTCGAGCCTTCGCGCGCTCCGGCAGCGTGGGCGCGGCTTCAATCAGCTGGCGGATGTCCGCGTAGGCGCGGTGCGGGTGCGCTTCCTTCGCGTCCAGCACCACGTCCAGGTGCGTGCCGCTGATGGCGTGGCGCACCGCGCGCGACACCGCCAGCTTCCAGCCCGGCACGTTGAGGCCGGAGAGCGCCTGCGCAATCGCGTCCGGCGACACGCCCAGGTCGATGCCCGCCGCCAGGAACATGTCCCCGGCGATGCCGCCCACGGGCTCCAGGTAGAGGATGCGCCGCATGGCCTGTCAGCTCCGTCCCTTGGTGCGGGAGATGAGCGCCGCGTAGAAGCCGCCGCCAAACCCGTTGTCGATGTTCATCGTGGCCACGTTGGAGGCGCACGAGTTCACCATCGAGAGCAGCGCGGAGATGCCCCCGAGGTTCGCGCCGTAGCCCACCGACGTGGGCACCGCCACCACCGGGATGCCCACGAGTCCACCCAGCGCGCTCGCCAGCGCCCCCTCCATGCCCGCCACCGCCACGGCGACGTGGCACTCCTGAATCTCTTCACGCCGGCGCAGGAGCCGGTGGATGCCCGCCACGCCCACGTCGTAGACGCGCCGCACTTCCGCGCCCATGGCCTCCGCCGTGAGCGCGGCCTCTTCCGCCACGGGGATGTCGCTGGTGCCGCCCGTCACAATCGCGACGCGGCCCGCCTTCACCTTGCGCTGGGGCAGGTGGAAGATGCGCGCCACCGGGTGGTACTGGCCCTTGGGGAAGCGCGCCACCAGGACCTCCGCCTTGTCCGGTTGCAGCCGCGTCACCAGCACCGTCTGCTTGCGCTCCACCAGCGCGCCGACGATGCCCAGCAGCTGCTCCACCGTCTTGGGCTCGCCCAGCACCACCTCCGGGAAGCCGAACCGCAGGTTGCGGTGCGTGTCCACCGTCGCGTAGCCCAGCTCCGCGTATGGCAGGTCCTTCAGCTTGCCCACCGCGTCGTCCAGGGTGACCTTGCCCGTCTTCACTTGGCCCAGCAGGGCCCTGAGCGCCTTCTCGTCCATGGGCGAGCGGTCTACCCCAGCCGCCCCCGCGCCTCCAGGCGGACCTAGAGGCCCAGCCGGGACAGCAGCGCCTGGGCGCTCCCGCGCTCCAGCACCAGCAGCATCTGTCCGCCCAGCGGCGTGGGCCCCGAAGCCGAGAAGCGCGCCGCCAGCACCACGCCGGGCCCCGGCTCCACGTCGCCCAGCACGCCCGCCAGCACCGGCCGCACCGGCCCGCGCTGGAGCTGGGGCACGGAGGGCAACAGCCGCCAGCCCGTCAGCCGCCCGATGGCGGACAGGCACGCGCTGGCGAGGATGTTCGCGGCCTCGGCCAGGGCGCTCTCGCGCTCCTCGGGGGACGCGGGGTGGCCTCGCACCAGCGCGGACTCCAGCGCCTCCGCGTCCACGGACGGCAGCGCCAGCACCAGCGCGCCGCGCAGCTCTCCCGTCATGCCCAGGCGCACGGCGACGGCGGGGGCGTCGTCCGCGAAGAGCGCGGGGCCCTGGGTGGCGTCCGTGACGCGCACCTCGGGGATGGACAGGTCCACGCGGCCACCCACCAGCCGGGCCAGGGCGTTGGCGCCGTGTCCACAGCCGATGTTGGCCACCTCGCGCAGGGCGTCGAGCTGCGCGTCACTGGGCAGGGGGGGGCTCACGCGGTCAGTAACCTCGGGACGTCCAGGATGAACACGGGACGACCGCTGCCCAGGATGGTCACGCCGGACAGTCCCGGCAGCAAGTCCAGGGGACGGGACAAGGGTTTGAGAACGACTTCCTCCTGCCCCAGGAGGCGATCCACCGCCAGCGCCACCTTGCCGGTGCCGGCGTCTCCTTCCATCACCACGAAGGGCCGGTAGCCGGGCATGGGGGACGCGGGCACACCCAGGAGCGTCTCCAGGGCGTGCACCGGCAGCAGACCATTGCCGTGAGGCAGGAGCGCCGTCTCACGGCTGCGGCTCAGGGACTCCGGGTCCGCCTCCGTGGCGCCCACCACCTTGGCGATGGGCAGGCCGAACACCTCCTCCCCCACTTCGACGAGGAGCAGGTGCACCACGGCGACGGTGAGCGGCAGGCGCAGCGTGAAGGTCGTGCCCCGGCCGCGCTCGCTGTCGATTTCGAGCGTGCCACCCACGCTCTCCACCACGCGCTTCACCGCGTCCATGCCCACGCCGCGGCCGGAGATGTCGGTGATGTCCTTGGCGGTGGAGACGCCCGGCAGGCACGACAGGAGGAACGCGTCGCGGTCCGCCATGCGATGGGCGGCGTCCTCGGTGATGAGCCCGCGCTTGAGCGCGGAGGCCTTGAGCTTCGCGGGGTCCATGCCCCGGCCGTCGTCCTCGATGTCGATGATGACGCGGTCGCGCGCACGGCGCACGGTGACGGTGACGCGGCCCCGCGCGGACTTCTTCGCGGCCGCCCGCTCCTCCGGGGACTCCAGGCCGTGGTCGATGCAGTTGCGCAAGAGGTGCAGCAGCGGGTCGGCCAGCTCGTCGAGGATGGCGCGGTCGAGCTCGATTTCAGCGCCGGTGATGACCAGCTCTACCTCGCGCTCCTTGCGGCGGGCCAGGTCGCGCGCGGCGCGGGGCAGCCGGTCGGTGATGAGCGACAGCGGCGTCATGCGCGCGCTCATGACCTTGTCGTGCAGGTCCTTCACCAGCGTGTGCAGCCGGTAGACGCCCTCCTCCAGCGCGGGGCGCGTGTTCTCCGGCAGCACCTTGCCCACTTCGCGCAGGCGCGCGGTGGCGAGCATCAGCTCACCCACCGTGTCGAGGAAGTAGTCGAGCAGCTCCGTGCGCACGCGCACCGTGCGAGAGCCCGCGTCCGCGGTGGCGCGCGCCGGGTCCGACGCGGGCGCGGCCACGGGGAGCACGGGCGGCTCCGGGACGGCCGGAGCGACGGAGACGACCTCCACCTCCGCCACGTTGCGCAGGGCCGCCTGGATGCCGGCGTCGCCCACGCCGGTCTCCACGTCCACCTGGATGTAGCCGTCCGGGATGCGGCCGGCCTTGAGCTCCTCCAGAGGGGGGCGCAGGTCCACCAGCGTGCCCAGGGAGGACAGCCGCTTGTGCACGAGGAACGCGCGCACGCCGGGCACCTGACAGGTGGGGGAGATGCGCAGGCGCACCGACCAGCGGGGCGCGCCGGCCTTGCCGTCCACGCCGCTGGCGGCGGCCTTGAGCCCCGAGGCCAGCGCCACCACGGAGGTGGAAAGGTCGTTCTCCGGCAACACCGCCAGGGACCGCGCGGCCGGGGCACCGTAGAGGGCCTCCGGGCCGCTCAGGTCGCGAGGCGGCATGAGCGTGGCCGGCGGCATCACCGCCAGGGCGGAGGGCGGCGCCGCGCTGGAAACGCCCGGACTGGCTGTCCCAGAGGCCGCGTCACCGCTGGACGTTCCCGAACCGGAGGTTCCCGGAGTCGAAGGCCCGGCCCCGCTCGACGCGGAGGTTCCCGAGCCCGAAGCCTCGGCGCCAGAGGCTCCCGAGGCACCGGCCGCGCTGCCCGGAGTCCCCGAACCCGACGCGGGCCCGGCGGAGCCACCCGGCGTCCCTGAACCCGAGGCACCCGAAGGGCCCTCGCCCCCTCCCGAGCCCTCCCCGTCATCTCCTCCGGACGGGGTCGCGGGCTTGAGGGCGGTGACATGGGCCACGCGGGTCGCGGCGGGGGCGTGGCCGGTGAGCGACTGCACGCGGGCGCTCAACTGATTGAGCAAGCCCTCGGCCTGCTCCGGTTCGCGGTTGGACGAGACGGCGCGCACCTGGGCCGTCAGCGTGTCCGTGGCGCTCAACAGCAGGTCCACCAGGTCCCGGTCCAGGAGCTTGCGGTCCTGCCGCACCGCGTCCACCAGGTCCTCCACCCGGTGCGCCAGCATCGCGATGGGCTCGAAGCCCATGGACGACGCCATGCCCTTCACCGAGTGGGCGTGCCGGAACATCGAGTCCACGGTGCTGGCGGTGGCCTCGCGCTCCAGCTCCACGAGGTCCCGTCCGAGCGCCTCCAGGTGCTCGGTGGCCTCCGAGATGAAGAGGCCCAGATACCGGGACATGTCCATCGTCATGACCCGGCACCTCCTTCACAGGCGGAAGGGGCCGCGACCCGGGCGGGAGCGGTCCCTTGCGCGCCGATTCAGGCCTCGCCCAGCACCTTCTTCACGACCGCCAGCACGTCCTCCGCCCGGAACGGCTTGACGATGAAGTCCGAGGCACCCGCCTCGATGGCCTCCATCACCAGGCTCTCCTGTCCGAGCGCCGAGCACATGATGACGACCGCGCTGCTGTCGGCCTTGATGATTTCCCGCGTGGCTTCAATGCCGCTCTTGAAGGGCATCACGATGTCCATCGTCGTGAGGTCCGGCTTCAACTCCTTGAACTTCTCCACGGCCTCCAGGCCGTTGGCCGCCTCACCGACGACCTCGAACCCTCCAGACGCAAAGATGTCCTTGATCATGTTGCGCATGAAGATGGCGTCGTCGACGACCAGCACCCGCTTAGCCATGTGAAGAACTCCGCCTCCGTTTCAGGCCTAGAGGGAGCGCACCCTATCACCGGCCGTTTCCGGGGGGCTACTCACTTGGAGGGAGTGAACAAGGCAACGACCGCCGCATCAAGTCCTTCCGGATCCAGCACGGTCACTCCCAGACCGCCCAGGCGGGCAACGCCGCGAACCGCGGGCATGGCCTTGCCCGGCGCGGCGCTGACGCGTTCCACCGCTTCGATGCCGTCCACGTCCGTCACAAGGAGGCCCAAGTCCCTGCGACCCCGGTCCAGTAGCACGACACGGCACAGGGGCGTGGGACCTTCTGGCAGGTGGAGCAGCTGGCGGAGCTCCACCACCGTCACCACCCGGCCGCGCAGGTTCATCACCCCGGTGATGGCGGCCGGGGCCCGCGGTACACGTGTGTAGCGCTCCGGGGGGACCACGACCTCCCGGACGGCCGACAAGGGCAACCCGTAGCGTTCCTTCTCGACCCGGAAGATGACGTGCCGCACGGTGAAGGCCCTTGTGCCGCAAGGCGGCGACAGGCGGGGGACGGGGCGCTCAGGGCCCCAGGCGGAAGCTGCGCACCACGCTCTGCAGCTCCACGGAGAGGTTGGTCAGCTCGCTCGCCAGCGACGTCATCCGCGACACCGCGGCCGTCTGCTCCTGGATGACGGCCTGGATGGCCTCCGTGGAGCTGGCGTTGTTCTTCGCCACGAGCTTGATCTCCTCGATGGCCTTCACCATCTCCTCGCTGCCCTTCATCTGGTCGCGGGTGCTGTCGGAGATGAGCGTCACCTTCTCCGCGCCCTTGCGGGCGGTGTCGGTGATGGCCCCCATGGAGCGCATGATGTCGGTGAGGTCCTCACGGCCCTCGGCCAGCTCCGCGATGCCTTCCTTCATGGCGCTGACGACGGAGGTTGACTGGCCGGAGATGTCGCGCGCCAGGCGGGAAATCTGCTCCGCGGAGCGGCCGGCGCTCTCCGCCAGCTTGCGCACTTCATCCGCCACCACCGCGAAGCCGCGGCCGTACTCGCCCGCGCGCGCCGCTTCGATGGTGGCGTTGAGGGCCAGGAGGTTCGTCTGCTGCGCCACCTGGGTGATGGCGTCGACGATCTTCGAAATCTCCTGCGTCTTCTCGCCGAAGGCGAACACCTGCTGGCTGGCGGACTCGATGCGGTTGAAGACCTTCTTCACCTTGTCGCCGGCGAGCCGCGCCGCCTTGGAGCCGTCCTCCGCGCTGCTGCTGGTCTCCGCGGACGTGCGGGCCGCGTCCAGGGCGCTGGCCGCCGTGCGCTGGATGCTGCCGGCCATCTCCGTGATGACCTTGGAGGCCTGCGACACCAGCTGAGACTGGGTCTCCGCGCCGCTGGCGATCTTCTCCATCGACGAGCCCACTTCCTCCGTGGACCCGTTGACGTTCTCCGCGCTGCGCTGAAGGTCGATGGCGGTGTCCGCCACGCTCTTGGCGGTGTCCTGGATCTTGCCCACCAGCTCGCGCAGGTTCTCCTGCATGCGGGAGATGGCGCCCGTCAGCTCGTCGATTTCGTCGCGGGTGCTGTGCACCTCCGCGGCCACGGGCTTGGACAAATCGCCCTGCGAAATCTCGAAGGCGGAGCGGCTGAGCACCTTCACGCGGGTGACGCGCGCCAGCAGCGACGGCAGGACCGCGGCGCCGCCAAAGGTGATGAGCACGCCCACGCCCACCCGGATGATGAAGCTCCAGCGGCCCCAGGACGCGTCGAAGAGGCTCTCCGTGCAGAGCAGCCAGGTGCCCAGCAGCAGGCCCAGCAGGATGTAGCCGGTGGTGATCTTCCGGTGCAGGGACTGCTCGCGAACCGCCTTGGGGCCATCGACGGCGCGCAGCAGTCGCTGCACCGGCTCGCGTCGGGGGGTGAGGCCAGAGGAGGGGTCGTCGCGAAGGGGGCGGCGCACGGGGTGCTTTCAGCGGGAGGGGCGGAAAACAGCCCAGGGGTTTAGCCTTGCTGTCTGGTACGGGTCAATCATCCGGCCGGATCTGCCTGCTTGACCGGGCGAAGTGATCGAATCCCGCCGGAGGGGTCAGAAGATGCCCCCCCGCGTCTCGAATTCGCAACGTCTGCTCCTGGGTGAGCACTCCCATGCGCGTCACCTTTTGCCCGGCGCGGGCGCACGCACGCTCGAACGCCTGCATGCGCGAAGGTGGGACGGCGAGTAGCAGTTCGTAGTCCTCCCCTCCCCGCAAGGCACCCTCCGGCCCCAGCGCCGCGCGCACGGCGGGCGACAGGGGCAGCCGGTCCAGCTCCAGCTCCACGCCCACCCGGGACGCGGCGCACAGGTGGCCCAGGTCCTGCGCCAGTCCATCCGACACGTCCATCCCGGCGGAGGCGAAGCGCGCGGCCAGCTTCCCCAGGGCGATGCGGGGCTCGGGGCGGCGCTGGCGCTTCACGGCCGCGCCCCGCCGGACGCCGGACTGGAGGTGCTGGAGTCCCAGGCGCGCGTCGCCCAGCGTGCCGGAGACATAGAGGAGGTCGCCGGGCCGGGCGCCCGAGCGGGTGATGGGCGCGTGGGACAGCTCCCCGGTGACGGTGAGGGTGACGGACACCTCGCGCGCGGAGGTGAAGTTGCCGCCCACGAGCATGATGCGGTGGGCCTTCGCGAGCGCGGCCATGCCCCGGCCCATGGCGGACAGCTCACGGGCGGGGAAGTCCCGGGGCAGCGCGAGCGCGCAGACGAACCAGCGCGGCGTGGCGCCCATGGCGGCCAGGTCCGACAGGTTCACCGCGAGCGCCTTGTGGCCGATGTCCGCGGCGGAGAACGTCGCGCGGGTGAAGTGCACGTCCTCCACCACGGCGTCGGTGGTGACGCACAGCGCGCCCTTGGACGGGGCAAGCACGGCGCAGTCGTCCCCCGGCCCCACCGGCACCCGCGCGCGCGGGAAGCAGGCGAGGAAGCGTTGGATGAGGTCGAACTCGCCGGGCATGGCGGCACTGAAGACCACGCTCGCGCCAGGGGACGCAATGACGACCCGCGAACGGGCGAGCGGGATGGAGGCACGTGGCGTTGACGGTGTCGGACCTCCCAGGCATAGGACAGGGAGTGCCCTCTTCCGCCACACCCATGGATTTGCGCCGCCGGCTGGTGACGGAAGCGCTGGGCTGCGGGCTGGTGGTGGTGGCGCTGGAGGGGTCGCACCACGTCGCGGAGCACCTGGGCGCGAGCGCCACGGAGGGACGCCTCTTCATGTCCCTGTCCTGCGGCGCGGTGCTGGCGTGCCTGTTGTGGGTGCTGCGTCCGCTTTCGGGCGCGCATTTGAATCCGGCGCTCACCTTCGCGGACGCGCTGGGGGACCGCACGCCCTGGCGCGAGGTGCCGCTGTACGCGCTGGCGCAGCTGTCCGGCAGCCTGGTGGGCAGGCTCGTGGCGCACCGCATGTGCAATGAGCCGCTGCTGCTCACCGCGAGGATGCCCGTGGCGGACGGGGCCCGGTTCCTCACGGAGATGGTGGCCACGTTCGGGCTGCTGGTGGTGGTGCGAGGCTGCGTGCGTACGCGCCCGTCCGCGACGCCGCTGGCCATCGCGGGGTACGTGGCGGCGACGGTGTGGTTCACGGACTCGCGCTCGCTGGCGAACCCGGCGCTGGTGCTGGCGCGCGCGGCCAGCGCTCACGTGGGCGTGATGAGTCCGTGGGAGGTGGAGTCCTTCGTCGCGGCGCAGCTGTTGGGCGCGGCGCTGGCGGTGTTCCTCTTCCGGTGGCTGCTGGGCAGCCCGCCGAAGCCCGCCCCCACGGCCGTGGAGACCGTCGTCTTCGAGTGCGCGGAAGCAGGGCCCGCGCACCTGGCCGCCGCCCTCTTCAACTCGCTGGCGCACCCGGACCGGGCGCGAGCGGTGGTGTCGCCGCCGCCGGGCTCGGGCCTGGATGATGGGCCGCCTCCCGCGGTGGAGACGCTGATGCGGGAGGCGAACCTGCGCGCCGCGCCCCTGCGCGACCGGAACGTGCCCGCGTCGCACTACGTCCTCATCGACGTCGCGGACCATGCCCCGGGCATGGACGCCCGCGTGCGCGAGCGCTGGTCACTTCCCGCGCTGTCGTTGAAGGAGGAGGCCGGAGCAAAGGCGCTCCAGGCGGCGCTGCGGCCGAGGCTGCACCAACTCCTGGCGCGACAAGGTTGGGAGCGGCTGCACGTCGTCAGTGGCGGACCCGCCCCCGAAGGCCCTCGCGCCCTCACCTGACGCGGGTCCCTTTCGCGTGACGGGGTGCGGCGTTGACGTCGGCCCGACACGCGAGCATGACGGTCCGAGAGAGGTTTTCGCATGATGGAAGGTCTTCCCCCCGTCGTCTCCTGGCCACCGCTGCAGACGTTGATGCGGCTGACGCTCGCGCTCGCGGTGGGCCTGTTCGTCGGGCTGGAGCGTGAGTGGCGTGGCAAGGAGGCCGGCCTGCGCACGTTCGGCTTCGCGGCGCTGCTGGGCGGCATGGGCGGCCTCCTGGGCCCGAACTTCGCGCTGCTCAGCCTCGCGCTGCTGGGCGTGCTGCTGTGCTTCCTCAACTGGCAGTCCCTGCGCGCCAACGGCGGCGCGGAGCTGACCACGTCCGCCGCGCTGCTCGTCACGGGCTTCGCCGGCGTGCTGTGCGGCCTGGGTCATACGGTGACGCCCGCGGCGGTGGGAGTGACGACGGCGGGCCTGCTCGCGTGGAAGGAGCGGATGGCCACCTTCAGCCACAAGATCACCGCCGAGGAGCTGCGCAGCGCCATCCTGCTGGCCATCCTCGCCTTCGCCATCTACCCGGTGCTGCCCTCGCAGCCGGTGGACCCGTGGGGCCTCATCGAGCCGCGCGCCGCGTGGGTGACCGTCATCCTCATCGCGGCCATCGGCTTCGTGAACTACATGCTGTGGAAGGTGTTCGGCACGCACGGCGTGGAGGTCACGGGGTTCCTGGGCGGGCTCGTCAACAGCACCGTCACCGTGGCGGAGCTGGCCAACCGCGTGCGAGAGACGTCCGGACGCCTGCTCGACGTGGCCTACCGGGGCGTGATGCTGGCCACCGCCGCCATGGCGCTGCGCAACGCCGTGCTGCTGGGGCTGCTCTCGTTCCGCGCGCTGGTGGACTCCGCCATCCCGCTGGTCCTCATCCTCCTGTCCAGCACGGGTCTGGCGCTGATGCGCTCGCGCGTGGAGGCCACGCCCAGCGCCGAGCCTCCCGCCCTGCCCCTGAAGTCGCCCTTCTCGCTGCCGTCCGCGCTGAAGTTCGGCCTCATCTTCCTGGCGCTCCAGGTGGTGGGCACCGTGGGCCAGACGCTGCTGGGCCGCTGGGGCTTCTACGCGGTGAGCGCCGTGGGCGGACTGGTGTCCAGCGCGTCCGCGGTGGCGTCCGCCGCGTCGCTGTGCGCCAACGGCACCATCTCCCCCACGACGGCAGGAGTGGGCGCCATCATCGCGTCGCTCGCCAGCGCCGCCATCAACTTCATCCTCGTGGCGCGCGTGTCGGAGCAGCGGTCGCTCACGCTGCGGCTGGGCCGCGCGCTGGGCGTGGTGATGCTGCTGGGGCTCGTGGGCGCGTTCGTGCAGACGCGGCTGCCCACGTTCCTTCCGGCGGACGCCGGAGGCGCGGAGCTGTTCAAGCCCCACGCCTCCGAACAGCCCCACGCGGACTAGCGAAGCGGGCTCAGACGCAGAAATAGGTCGCGTCCGTCCAGCCCCACTGGCCGGTGGACAGGCGCTGCACGTACATCCAGTTGCCGTCGCGGCTGTACACCTCCACGCCCTCGCCGTAGTTGATCTGCGCGTACACGGCGCCGCCCGGCGAGGTGCGCAGGCCCACGGTGTTCGCGTTGCACACCCAGCGGAAGTACTTCGCGTGCACCGGGCGGTCGTTGTTCTCCTCCTGGGCAGGCGCGTTCACCTGCGTACCATCCTGCGGCTGCGCCTCCATGTCCTCCGGCGCGCCACCACAGCCCACCGTCAGACCGGCAATAGCGAACACAGCCACGCCGAACGCGCGGATCGAGAACGTCTTCATGGGCAACTCCAATGTCAGCGGGGTTGGGAACTACAGAAAACAGACTATACAGCTTTTTGCTCAAATCAAGCTTAAGCCGTATAAACTCTAAATTCAGGATACGGCTCCAGCCATCCGCCTGCTCCGTGGCTGGCGCGCCGCGGCATGCTGCTGTCTGCCTTTAGAAGCGGTCCGGCTCCGACATGGGAGGCGCGGCCGTCAATCCGCGCTCCTGCATGGGCGGGTGCAGCGGCAGCTGGACGATGAAGCGCGAGCCGTGGCCGAACTCGCTCTCCACGCGCACCCGGCCGCCGTGGCCCTCCACCAGGCTCTTCACGATGGCCAGGCCCAGCCCCGCGCCGCCGAACTCGCGCGTGGAGCTGCCGTCCACCTGGTAGAAGCTCTGGAAGATGCGCTCGAACTCCTCGGCGCGGATGCCCACGCCGGTGTCCTCCACGCTGATGCGGTAGCCGGGCACGCCCAGCTCCTGCTGCATCGCCGCGTCCGACAGCGTCACCTTCACCCGGCCGCCCGCGGGCGTGAACTTCACCGCGTTGGCCAGCAGGTTCACCACCACCTGGCGCAGCTTGTCCAAGTCACCCGCCAGCCGGGGCTGCGGCGTGTGCGGCAGCCGCACCTCCAGCTCCAGGCCCTTGCGCTGCGCCTGCGGCAGCACGCTGGAGACCGCCGTCTGGATGACGTAGCCAGGGTCCACCGGCGCCATGGACAGGCGCAGACGCCCGGCTTCAATCTGGCTCAGGTCCAGCAGCGAGGAGATCATCGAGAGGAGCGTCTCGCCCTTCTCCACGATGGTGCGCACGTACTGGAGCTGCTCCGGGTTGAGCGGCCCCGCCAGCCCCTCCGCCATCATCTCCGAGTAGCCCAGGATGGACGCGAGCGGCGTGCGCAGCTCGTGGCTCACCGTGCCCAGGAAGGTGGACTTCAGCCGGTCCAGCTCCTTGAGCCGAGCGTTCGCCTGGAGCAGCCGCGCGTTCTGCGCCTCCAGCTCGCGGTGCACCTCCAGCGTGGACTCCAGATGCAGGTGCGTGGCCAGGTACGCCTTCTGCCCGCTGGCGACGAGCGCGCCCAGCACCTGACCGAAGTGGCCCAGCACCTGCGCGGCGGTGCGCTCCGGCACGCGGCGAACGCGGCCCAGCAGCTCCTGCGCGCGCTCCAGGTCCAGGCCGTGGATGCTGGTGAGCGTCTCCGGGAAGTCCGTCAGCTCCTCCGGCGTGAAGGGCCCCAGGATGACCCGGCCCAGCAGGTCTCCGTCCCAGCGAACCGGCATCACCACGTAGCGCAGGCCGGTGAAGCAGGTGAGCGCGATGAGGCCCGCGGCCTCGGAGACGTCTCCGTCCGCCACGCGCCCGCCGGCCTCCGGCAGCACGGGGCCGTCCTTCACCCGGCCCACCATGGCGGTGCACGCGTGGCGGCCGTCCGGGAAGGAGAAGACGTAGGCGCAGAAGTCGCCGTGGCCCACCTTCACGTCCGCCAGCTTGTTGCCGCGCGTGTCCAGCACCTTGATGCCCACGCGGTACAGGTCGCTGAAGCCCTTCACCACCTCCGTGAAGGACGGCAGGTCCAGCAGGTCCCCCAGCGACAGCCGGCGCTGGAGCGCGGACTCACGCCGGGGCGCGCTCGCGGTGTTCCGGGATCCTCCGCCTGCCGCGCCGTTCATGGCGCCCTCCCGCTCTCCCTGCCGCCAGGAATGGCGCCGGGGCCGTACCGCCCCTCCAGCGCCGTACCGCTCAGGTCGATGTGACGGAAGATCTGCCCCAGGAACTCTTCCTCGCTCAAGCCCACGTTGCGCGACAGCTGCGCCCGGCCCTCCAGCGCGCGCCAGGCCGTCTGCACCACGGCATGGAAGGTCTCCACCACGCCCTCGCCTCGCACGGCCACGGAGCCCACCACCGGCTGGCTGCCCCGGCGCTGCACCTCCGCCAGCTCCTCGTCCGTGAGGCTGTCGGGCAGGTCGCGCTTGTTGAACTGGATGACCACCGGCACCTGCGTGGGGTCCAGCTCCATCTCCCGCAGGTTCTCCTGCAGGTTGCGCCAGTAGGCGTTGTTCTCCTGCGCCGCCCCGCGCCGGCTGTCCGCGATGAAGACCACCGCGTCCGCGCCCTGCAGCACCACCCGCCGCGTGGCGTTGTGGATGACCTGACCGGGCACGGTGAAGAGCTTCACCTTCACCTTGAAGCCCGTGGAGGTGGAGAAGAAGACGGGCAGCAGGTCGAAGAAGAGCGTCCGGTCGTCGTGGGTATCCACCGACAGGAGGCGCCCTCGCACGTCCGCCCGCGCCCGCGCGTGCAGCTTGCGCAAGTTCGTCGTCTTCCCGCTCAACCCGGGGCCGTAATAGACGATCTTGAGCGTCAGCTCGCGCTGGGCGTGGTTGAGTTGCAAGGGGCTTAAACTCGGACCGAGGGGGACCCGGACAGGGGTTTTATAATGGCCTCACGCTCCGCGCGGAAGGCCGCTCGCAGTCCAGACGGCGGAGCAGGACGCGTCTTCCCGGAATGACGCGCCCGTAGGCGGCGTTTCGACAAGTTCCGGCTCCCCGCCTGGGAGGAGGACGTCTCCCCACACGGAAAACAGGACAATGCGCGCGGAATGATCGCGTGCATGGGTACGGGGGGACCGGTTAGGATCGCGGACGCGACGGAGGAGCAAGGCGATGACGATGAAGCAGGTGGACCCTGGCGTCGAGGTGGCGGCCCCCACGCCGGTGCTGGACGGAGCGACGCTCCCCAACGAAATGGTGACCGGGGTCAAATTCGGTCCGCCCACCGACGAGGACCTGACGACGGTGTCGGCCCTGCGCGCCAACTCCGAGCCCTGGAAGGGGCGGGGTGAGTCGCAGGAGGAGAGCCTCAAGGCCCTCACCCAGCTGAAGCCCTTCATCCACGTGGCGCGGCTCCAGAGCCAGGTGGTGGGCTACGTGACGGTGGAGCGCGACGGTCCGGTGCCGGGCGCGGCCTACCTGCGCAACATCGTGGTGAAGCCGGAGCTGCGGCGCCACGGCCTGGGCGCCATGCTGCTGGACAAGGCGCTGGACGCGGCGCGCGACATGTACCGCAAGACCATCGCCCTGCGCGTGGATCCTGCGAACGCGCCCGCGGTGGGCTTCTACCGCAAGGCGGGCTTCACCACGGTGGCCACGGTGGTCTCCAAGAAGTCCGGCAAGCTGCGGCTCCTGATGTCGCGCGAGCTGTAGTCCGCGGTACCCCAGCAATCGGTTGGACCCGACGGGAGGGGCCCTCGCACGGCCGCTCCCGTCGTGCGTTTGGGGCGTGCCCCCAGGGTGACCTGGAGCGCGGCGGTCGACTATCCTTTCGGGAGTTTCCACCCCGCCGGGCCTGACGCACGGCAGCGGTGGGGCTTCCCCCTGAATGAAACCGCTCGCGGAACTGCTGCGTCATCTCTCGCGTCCTGGAATCACCGAGCTGGCCCTGGCCAGTGGCCGTCCTCCGATGGTGCGCGGCGCCAACGGTTACGAGCCCGTCGATCCAGGCGCCCTCTCCACCGATGAGCTCGTGAAGGCCCTCCAGGCGATGGTGGGCATGGCGCGCGCGTCCTCTGTGTCGGAGACGCCGGTGCAATGGACGGTGAACGCCACCGGCCTGGGTTCCCTCAACATCGCCGCGGTGCGCCGGGGCGAGCTGATGAACGTGCGCCTCACGCGAAGCGCGGAAGGCGCGGCGGCCGCCGCGGCTCCAGCGACCGCGGCGGCTCCGGCGACTGCAGCGGCTCCGGCGGCGCCTGCCGCGCCCACGCGGACGCCCTACGCGGGAATGCCGGCCGTGTCCGCCCAGGCGCCCACGCGCACGCCCTACGCGGGAGTGCCCGCGGTCTCCGCGCCCGTGGACGCGCGGGCCACGCAGCCTGGTGGAATGGGTGCGGGAGCCGCCGCGCGCGGAGTTCCTGTCAGCGCGGCCCCTCACGCGGGCGCTCCTTCACACGCAGGCGCGGGCGGATACGCGAGTGCGCCTGCCCACGCGGGTGCTGCGGCCCATGCAGGCGCTGCGGCCCATGCAGGTGCGGCGGCCCATGCAGGCGCTGCGGCTCATGCAGGCGCTGCGGCCCATCCAGGCGCTGCGTCCCACTCCACCGCCAGCGCGAATCCCCCCGCGCGGATCATCCCCATCTCGCGCGCGACCTCCGCTCCGGGCCGCGACCTGACCGTGCTGCTGGAGCAGGCGCGCAGCATGAGCGCCAGCGACCTGCACCTGGTGGCCGGACGGCCTCCGCTGCTGCGCCTGGCCGGAGAGCTGCTCCCGCAGGACACGCCGCTGTCCCCGGAGACGGTGGAGCGGCTGCTGCTCCCCATCATCCCGGAGCGGCTGCGCCACGTGCTGGAGAAGGACGGCAGCGTGGACTTCGCGCTGGACTCCGAGGAGACCGGCCGCTTCCGCGTCAACGTGTGCCGCCAGCGCACGGGCCTCAAGGGCACCTTCCGCGTCATCCCCCGCGAAATCCCCACCCTGGAGTCGCTGGGCCTGCCCGCGGACATCGCCAAGGCCACGCACCACCACCAGGGCCTCATCGTGCTCACCGGTCCATCCGGTCACGGCAAGACGAGCACGCTCGCGGCGCTGGTGGACATCATCAACCGTGAAACGACGCACCACGTGCTCACCGTGGAGGATCCGGTGGAGTACGTGCACCCGCGCAAGCGCGCCCTCATCAGCCAGCGCGAGGTGGGCACCAGCACCCGCACCTTCGCCAGCGCCCTCAAGGGCAGCCTCCGCGAGGACCCGGACGTCATCGTCGTGGGCGAGCTGCGCGACACGGAGACCGTGCGCATGGCGCTCGCCGCCAGCGAAACGGGCCACCTGCTCATCAGCACCATGAACACGCCCAGCGCGGCGAAGACCATCGACCGGCTCATCGACCTCTTCCCGCCGGCGGACCAGCAGCAGGTGCGGCTGTCGCTCTCCAGCGGCCTGCGCCTCATCGTCAGCCAGCGGCTGATGCCTGGCACGGACGGCAAGTCCCTGGTCGCCGCCGCCGAGGTGCTCACCGGCTCCGTGGCCCTGGGCAACCTCATCCGCGACAACAAGACGTATCAAATCCCCTCCCTCCAGCAGCGCGGCAAGTCGCTGGGCATCATCCGCTTCGAGGACTCGCTCTCGGACCTGGCCCGCTCCGGAAAGGCGACGCTGGAGACGGTGAAGGGCTTCGCGGAGAACCCGGACGAAATCGAAGCCATGGTGACGGGCAAGCGGCCCGGCGCAGCTCCCACCGTGCCCCCGCCCGCCACCGCCCAGGAGGGCGCGCGGATGCTGTCCAAGGTGGGCTCACTGCTTGGCAAGAAGGGCGCCTGACATGACGGACACCCCTCGCATCGCCGCCTGGTTCGACATCCTGCTCGACAAGAAGGGCAGCGACCTGCACCTGGGCGTGGGCTACCCGCCCCTGGGCCGCATCCGCGGCGAGCTCATGCCCCTGCGCGAAGAAGCCCTCACCACCGAAGAACTGGAGTCATTGCTCTTCGAAATCTGCTCGCCCGAACAGAAGCGGCAGATCACGGAGGAGCTGGACCTGGACTTCGCCTACGGCTACGGCACCAAGGCCCGCTTCCGCGCCAACTACTTCTACCGGATGACTGGCATTGGCGCCGTGTTCCGCACCATCCCCAGCAAGGTGCTGTCGCTGGAGGACCTGAAGACGCCGGAGGTGGTGCGCAAGATGGCGGACCGCCGCAGCGGGCTGGTGCTGGTGACGGGCCCCACGGGCTCGGGCAAGTCCACGACGCTCGCCGGGATGATCAACCACATCAACAAGACGCGCCCGGCGCACGTGCTCACCGTGGAGGACCCGGTGGAGTTCGTGCACGAATCGCTCAAGTCCCAGGTCACCCACCGCGAGGTGGGCCCGCACGCCTCCAGCTTCGCCACCGCCATCCGCTCCGCCGGCCGTGAAGACCCCAACGTCATCCTCATTGGCGAGCTCCGCACCAACGAGACCATGAAGCTGGCGCTCCAACTGGCCAGCTTCGGCGTGCTCGTCTTCGCCACGGTGCACACCAACAGCGCCCCCGCCACCATCGACCGCATCATCAACTCCTTCCCCGCGGACGAGCAGGGTCAGGTGCGCGGCATGCTCGCGGAGTCGCTGGCCGGCATCGTCGCCCAGCAGCTCATCAAGACCGCGGACGGCAAGGGCCGCGTCGCCGCGCTCGAAATCCTGGTGGGCAGCGCCGCCATCGCCGCCATGATTCGCGAGGGCAAGGTGTTCCAGATCGCCTCCAAGATGCAGGCCGGCCAGAACCAGGGCATGCAGACCCTGGACATGCACCTGGAGCGGCTGGTGAAGGACGACGTCATCCTCCCCGAGGCCGCCCTGGAGAAAGCCCAGGACAAGGAGAATTTCGTGAAGGTCATCCAGCGGCTGAAGCCGGACTGGCAGGTGCCGGAGACGCTCAAGGCCTGAGCGGCCTCCCTCGGGCGGGGGAAGGAATTTGCTTTCTCCCCCCGACTTCGCCTTTGTTCGGGAGTGAACTTGGATCCGCCCACGGAGGTGGGTCCTACACTTCCGAGGGGGAAGTCGCTCATGAACGAAGAACAAGCAGAGATGATGCGGCAGGCGATGGAGCAGCAGCAGTCCCAGTCCTCCGGGCCGTTCGCCATCGTGATGTCGCTCGTCTACCTCGCGGTCATCGCCGTGGTGATCGCGGGCATGTGGAAGATGTTCGTCAAGGCGGGGCAGCCCGGCTGGGCGGCGATCGTTCCCTTCTACAACCTCTACATCATGCTCACCATCGTGGGCCGCCCCATCTGGTGGATGGCGCTGTTCCTGCTGTGCCCGCCCGCGGGCTTCATCGCGGGCATCATCATGAGCATCGACTTGGCCAAGTCCTTCGGCAAGAGCACGGGCTTCGGCATTGGCATCGCGTTCCTGGGCTTCATCTTCATCCCGATGCTCGGCTTCGGCGACGCGCAGTACCAGGGCCCGGCCGCCTCCGGCGGTGGCATGGCTGCGGCGTAGTTGTTCCCCACGGCCTTCCGGCCGTGAACGGCGGCGGTGGAGTGGCCCTCCGGGCGCTTCACCGCCGTTCGTGTTTCTGGAGCCCGCCATTGCTCGCCCGGGAGCACGACATCCAGTAGAGCGGGCCCGATGCCTGGACCTCGCGCCGTCTCTCGCTCGTCGCTCTCCCATCGCCTCGCATGGGCGTTGCTGTTGCCCGGCGTGGCCACCGCGCAGACGGTGGACGCGGACACGGCCCGCGAGCCGGAGGCCGCCGCGCTCGTGGCCCCCGCCGAGCCCGAGCCTCAGCCCGAGCCTCCTCGCGACACCCGCACCGTCGTCACCGCCACGCGCCTGCCGCGGCCGCTGCGCGACGTGCCCGCCACCACGGTGGTGATTCCCCGCGAGGAGATGGAACGCAGCCCCACGCTCACGCAGGACGCGCTCATCCGCACGCTGCCGTCCGCGGCCACGTTCCGCCGCACGCCGTCGCTCGTCGCGGACCCCACCGCGCAGGGGCTCAACCTGCGCGGGCTCGCGCCCTCCGGCGTGGCGCGTGGGCTGGTGCTGCTGGACGGGCTTCCCTTCAACGACCCCTACGGAGGCTGGGTCTTCTGGCGCGCCCTGCCCCGCCTGGGCCTGGACCGCGTCGAGGTCGTCCCCACCGGCGGCTCCGCGCTCTATGGCAGCGCCGCGCTGGGCGGCGTGGTGCAGCTGTTCTCCCGGCCCATCACCGGCCCGGTGCTCGACGTCGACCTGTCCGCCGGCAACCTGGGCACCGGCTTCGCCGCCGCGCGCATCGCGGACCGTTGGGGCCGCGTGGGCGCCTCGTTGGAGGTCGAGGGCCTCACCAGCAACGGCTACCGCATCGTCCCCGAAGGCCAGCGCGGCCGCATCGATGGAGACACGCCCTCCAACCACGTCAGCGCCCAGGCGCGCGTCGAAGCTGCGGCCACCGACCATCTGTCCCTCTCCGCCCGCGCGGGCGTGTTCCGCGAGACGCAGAACGGTGGCACCCAGTACACCGTCGCCAGCGTGGACCTCATGTGGTTCGCCGCGAACGCCCGCCTCCGCACGGACGCCGCCGGCGCCTTCGAGCTGGGCCTCCATGGCCGCACCCAGCACTTCGCCCAGGACCGAGCGCGCGTCGCACCGGACCGCAACTTCGAGATCCGCTCCGCCCTCCAGGACGTGCCCGCGGACGACCAGGGCGGCTCGCTCGTCTGGACCGGTCCGGAGCTGACACTGGGCGGAACCCACGTGCTCGCAGCGGGCGTGGACGTGCGCCGCTCCCACGGCAGGGCCGACGAGGTGCTCTTCCCCGCCAGCTACACCGCCACGACGCTCTACGCGCGCAACACGCGGGGCACGCAGCTGTCCGGCGGCGTCTTCGTGCAGGACCTCTACACCGTGTCCCCCGCGCTGGAGTTCGCCGGCACGCTGCGCTGGGACACGTGGCGCAACTTCGACGGCAACCAGTTGGAGAGCTTCGCGAACGGCACCACCACCGCCACCGACTTCGAGCCCCGCACCGCGCGCCAGCTCAGTCCGCGCATCGCCGCGCGCGTGCGCCCGTTGGAGTGGCTCACGCTGCGCGCCTCCGCGTACCGCGCCTTCCGCGCCCCCACCCTCAACGAGCTCTATCGCCCCTTCCAGGTGGGCACCGTCCTCACCGCCGCGAACCCGGACCTGGGCGCGGAGCGCCTCTGGGGCACCGAGGCAGGCGTGGAGGCCACCGGCCCGCGCGGACTCACCGGCCGCGTCACCGGCTTCTGGAACGTGCTGGACGCGCCCGTCACCAACGTCACCCTCGCCACGCCCCTGCCGGACGGAGCCACGCGCCAGAGACAGAACCTGGGCCGGGCCCGCGTGCGAGGCGTGGAGCTGGGCGCGGACTGGCGCATGTCCCGGCAGTGGACCGCGCTCGCCGCCTATACCTTCGTGGACCCCGTCGTCACGCGCGCCCCCGGTCAGCCCGACCTCGTGGGTCGCCAGCTTCCGCAGGACCCCAGGCATCGCGGCTCGCTCGCGGTCACCTTCGATGACCCGCGCATCGTCTCCGTCACCGCGCAGCTGCGTGTGTTCGGCCCGCAGTACGAGGACGACCTCAACACGCGCGGCATGGGCGGCGCGGCGGTGGTGGACCTGTTCGTGAGCCGCCACCTGTTCTGGAAGGTGGACGCCTTCGGCGCGGTGGAGAACCTCTTCGACCGCCAGTACCTCGCGGGCCGCGCGGGCGTGGACACCCTGGCCCCGCCCTTCCAGGCACGCGTGGGCCTGCGCCTGCGCGACGTGTTCAGCGAATCGAGCGCACGGGCGGCACCGGGCGCACCGGGCCGTTGAACCAGCGGCTCAATTCCGTCGTGTCCTCCATCCGCTTCGCGGGCGGAAGGCTGGAGAGGAACACGCGGCCGTAGCCCTTGGTCACGATGCGGCGATCCAGCATCGCGACAATGCCCCGGTCCGCCTGCGTGCGGATGAGCCGCCCGAAGCCCTGCCGCAGCGCCAGCGCCGCCTGCGGCAGCTGGTACTGGTCGAACGGCTCTTCACCGCGCGCCTGAATCTGACGGATGCGCGCGGCCACCAGCGGGTCGCCGGGAGACGCGAACGGAAGCCGGTCGATGATGACCAGGCTCAGCGCGTCCCCAGGCACGTCCACGCCCTCCCAGAAGCTGTGCGCGGCGAAGAGCACGCTGGGCGTCTGGCGGAACGCATCCAGAAGCTGCTGCTTGGGCCGCTCCCCCTGGAGCAATGCCTGATAGGGCAGCCGCGTCGCCGTCAGCTCGTACGCGCGCACCATGTTGCGCAGGGACGTGAAGAGCACGAACGCGCGCCCGCCCGTCACTTCGCACAGCTGGATGATTTCCTCCGCCGCCGCCTCGATGAAACCCGGGGCGCTGGGGTCCGGCAGGTGCGTGGGCAGGTACAGCGCGGACTGGCGCGGGAAGTCGAACGGGCTGGGCACCGCCAGCGTGCGCACGCGCGTCACGGGCTGGCCCTCGTCGTCGTACATGCCCATGCGCTTGGCGAAGAAGTCGAAGCGGCTGTCCGCCGCGAGCGTCGCGGAGGTGAACACCACCGTGTCCAGCGCGCCGTAGAGCCGGTCGCGCAGCTCCTTCGCCACGTCGATGGGGCTCGCGCGCAGGAACAGCCCCTTGCCGCGCGCCTCCGCCCAGTACACGTGGTCCGCGGACTCGGACTTCTCCAGGAAGCTGAGCTGCTCCGCCATCTCCTCCGCGCGGCGGTGGATGGCGGCCAGCTCCGGCTCGCGCTCGCTGCCCGCGAAGGACGCCAGCGCGGCCAGGCCTTCCCGCACCTGCTCCAGCGCGCCGGACAGCTTGCCCATCGTCTCCGGGCGCAAGGCCACGGTGGACTCCTGGCTGGACATCCCCAGCGCGCGCGGCGCCTGGAGGAACAGCGCGTCCGCGTGCGAGCGCACCCGCTGGGCCAGCGCGGAGAGCGTCGCGTGCCGCTCATCCTTCGCCTGCAGGGCCGCCACCGCGTCGCGCGACAGCTCCTCCAGCCGGTAGTTGGACACGCTGCACCCGAAGTGGCCGCTGGCCGCGTCCTCCAGCGCGTGCGCCTCGTCGAAGATGACCGCGTCGTAGAAGGGCAGCACCCCTTCCGTGCGCTTGCCGGAGCTGCGCAGCGCCAGGTCCGCGAAGAACAGGTGGTGGTTCACCACCAGCAGGTCCGCGGCCTCCGCGCGCTTGCGCATCCGCGTGACGAAGCACGTGTCGTACTGCGAGCAGCGCGAGCCCAGGCACGTCTCCGACGTGGTGGACAGCCGGGACCACGCGGCGAAGGACTCCGGCAAATCCAGCTCCGCCCGGTCCCCCGTCTCCGTCTGCGTCACCCACTTCTTGAGCAGCGGCCACTGCTTCGCCTCTTCGCGCGAGACGAACTGCGGGTCCTTTTCGAAGGACTCGTAGCGGTGCAGGCACAGGTAGTTGCCGCGCCCCTTGAGGTACGCCGCCTCGAAGCGCAGGCCCAGCTTCTCACTGAGCAGCGGCAGGTCCTTGAAGAACACCTGGTCCTGCAATGTCTTCGTGGCCGTGGACACCACCACCTTGCGCCCCGCCAGGAGCGCGGGCACCAGGTACGCCAGCGTCTTGCCCGTGCCGGTGCCGGCCTCCGCCAAGAGATAACTGCCTTCGGAGAAGGCCCGCTCCACCGCGCGCGCCATCTGGAGCTGCTCCGGGCGGTGCTCGTACGCGGGCAGCGCCTCTTCCAGCGCGCCACCAGGCCCCAGCAGGCTGTCGACAGAGAGAGGACGGGTCGCGGGCGCGGACATGCGGCGGTTCGGGGGCAGGAGGGCGGAAAGGCGGCCCCGCAGGATAACAGCGCCCGGCGTCCCCCGCGCGTTCCCTGACGCGGCCGTGAAGCCCCTTCTCCCGCCCGCCCGGGAAGCGGGCCGGCCAGCGCTCCGCCGGACCCGCCGCCTAGAAGGACGCGCGCATCATCTGGAAGAGCACCAGCAGCAGCACCAGGGACACCACCAGCACGGTGCTCAGCACCGCGGTCTTCATCTTGCGCCCCAGCGCCGGTGAGGGTCCGTCGGAGATGAGCTGCGTCGTGGTCGTCACCCGGCGGACCACTTCATCCCGTCCGCGCAGCGCCTGGGCGTCGTTCGGCGCCCGGGCGAGCCGCACGCGGTACAGCCGGCCCACCATGGCCATCTCGCCCCGCATCATCGCCTGGGACAGCAGGCGGTCGTGCGCGTCCCAGTCGTGCCAGGTCTCCAGCAGCTCGCGCCACTCCTGGGCCAGGGCTTCGGAGGGCTGGTGCTCGTCCGGGATGAAGTTGGCGTAGACCAGTCCGCACGCGGAGCAGGACCCGGCGTCGTCGCGAATGGGCGCCACGCACTTGGGGCAGTGGCCCGGCGGCGCCTGGAAGGGATCTCCATCCAGCGCGAGCGGGGCCTCGGCGGGAGCATCCGGACGCACCACCCGCAGCGCGGTGACGCTGGGCCGAGCGAGAGGTGACGGCGGAGGGGCCGCGTAGGGCGCCGCCACCGCGAGGTCCTCCACGCCGTCATGCGCAGGAGTGGGCGCGGGCCGAGGGGATGCCGGCTTGGAGAGGGAAGGGGCCGCCCGAGTCCACGCACCACACGCCGGGCACGCCACGGCCAGCGCATGCTCCTCGAGGACGTAGGTCTCCACCTTGACCAGTCGGTCGCAGCTTTCGCACTGGTACTTCATGACCACACCTCTCGCAGCGGGATGGGCATCGCGCACCCTACCAGCGCCAACAGGCACAGCGCGCAGATGACCTTGCGCGAAGCGCTCAGGGGCTCCTCCGGCCGCAACACCTCCGGGTGGCCGAAGCCCACGACCTTGCTCGCCACCACCAGCCACAGGCCCCATGACGCGGTGACGAACACGGTGAGGAAGAGCAGCACCACCGCCACGCCCCGGCCCACCAGACGGGCCCGGGGCCCCAGCGCCGCGAACGTCAGGTGCCCGCCGTCCAGCTGCCCCACCGGCAGCAGGTTGAGCAGCGTCACCAGCAGGCCGAACCACGCCGCCATCACCACCGGGTGCACGACCACATCCTTGCCCTCCGGCAGCGGGCCCAGCGCCAGCCACGTCAGCGCCTTCATGAGGAGATTGTCGCCAAAGTGCGTCTGGTGGCTCGTGTAGACGGGCTCCATCGCGGGCGGCGCCTGCGTCAGCTTCTCCATCACCCAACGCAGCAGGTCCTGCCCCAGCACCCACAGCGACGACTCGCCGGGGAACGCGGACGGCACCGGCGGCGAGTCCACCACCGTGGAGTGCAACAGCCCCCAGTAGAGCAGCGGCAGCGCCACCACCAGGCCCGCCAGCGGCCCCGCGGCACCAATGTCCACCAGCGCGTTGCGAGTGGGGATGCGCCCGCGCAGCCGGATGACCGCGCCGAGCGTGCCCAGGCTCCCCGGCACCGGCAGCGGGATGAAGTACGGCAGCGACGTGTCCACCCGGTGCCACCGCGCGAGCACGTAGTGCCCCATCTCGTGCGAGCCCAGGATGGCCAGCAGCGACCCGCTGAAGAACAGCGCCTGGGTCCGGTCCTCCGCGAGCAGCCCGTCCCCACTGAACGGGAACGAGCGGCCAAAGAGCAGCAGGTACGCGAGGAACGTCGTCCCCAGCGTCACCACGAAGAGCAGCAGGTGCAGCCAGACGCGGGCCGGGGCGGGACGTGGAACGGAAACCGGGTGCATGCGCGAAGATGCCTCACGTCCGCGAGAGGGGCGACCACTCCCGCGCCGCCCGGCGGATGAAGTGTCCAACAGAACTCGGAATAACCCGCCCCGGGTCCTTGACTTGAAAAAGCCTTCTGCTACGACCCCGGCCGCTTGAGGTCTTACTGAACGGCGGAGTGCCTGTCCGGGCCGCTCCGTCACCATCCAAGCCACCATCAGTTGGGGAGATAACCATGAAGAAGTTCATCCTGTCCGCCGTCGCCGCCGCTTCCCTCGTGGGCTGCACGAGCGTCGAGTCCGCCATCGTCTCCGGCTCCGAGATCGCCGCCAACGGCGAGGCCGTGGCCGTCATCCAGGGCAGCTCGCTGGGCCTGACCGCGATCTTCCACATCATCGACATCGTTCAGAGCGACCTGGACACCGTGGTGAACAAGCTCCTCATCACCGAGGCGAAGGCCATGGGCGCCTCCAAGGTGGACCTGAAGTCGGCGAGCACCACGCCCCGTCACGGCATCTTCGCCCTGTTCGGCACCATCATCGGCATCACCAGCTCCTCCGCGACCGGCGTGGCGGTGAAGTAGTCCCAAGCTGCCTCCTCACCGAGGCAGTCCGAAGGCCCCCTGGGAACAGCGGGGCCTTTTCCATTTCCAGCCCCCGAGCATCCCCATGCGCGCCCTCCTCCTCGTGCCCCTCGTGGGCCTCCTCGCGTGCCGTTCGTCCTCGTCCGGAGGCGCGAACGACGCGGAGTTGATGGCCCAGGTGCGAGAGAAGCTGGCCGCGCGCGACGCGAAGCTGACGGCCTACCAGTTGGAGGGCACCCAGACGGAAGGGGACACCGCCTCCGCGGGCTTCACCTTCGCGTACCGCGCGCCCCAGAAGATGCGCGGCACCGTGTCCGCGCCCCAGGCCCGGCAGGTGTGGTGGGACGGCAAGCACCTGTACGAGCAGGTGGAGGCGACGAAGCAGTTCACCACCTTCACGTCCCAGGTCTCCGCGGAGAAGCTGTCCGCGTTCCTCACCGAAATCTTCACCCCCTTCGTGCCGGACGGCTTCCGCGCGCCGCTGCTGCTGCGCAGCGCGAAGGCGAGGCGCACCGCGAGCCTGCCCCAGGCGAAGGAGGCCGTGGAGCTGACCATGGCGCTGGAGGGCGAGGCGGGCGGCGGCGTGGAGGTGACGTACGTGCTGCGCTGGCCCTCGCTGGACTTCCTGGCCAAGAAGACGCGCGCGCCGGACGGCACCCGGGCGGAGGTGCGGATGGAGGAGGAGCACTGCGACACGGACCTGGGCCTGTGCGTGCCCAGGAAGCTGACGCGCTGGCTGGGGGACGCGAAGCAGGGGGAGACGGTGCTGTCGAAGGTGGACCTGAAGACGCCGCTGCCCAACGACGCGTTCACCCCCGCCGCTCCGGAGGGATACAGCGTGCAGACCCGGACACTCGTGGACAGCGAAGCGCAGGAGAGTGGACCGAAGTCACCCACGGGCGGTTGACCCGCACGCCGGCCATCGCCACCTTGGCGGCGGAGGTTTGCCGCGCATGGTCGAGAACGTCATCTTCGACGTGGATGGAACGCTGATCGATTCGGTGGACGAGCACGCCGAGGCCTGGCGCCGGTCGTTCATCGAGTTCGGGCGGGACATCCCGTTCGCTCACGTGCGCAGCCAGATTGGCAAGGGCGCGGACCAGCTGTTGCCCGTCTTCTTCAACGACGAGGAGCTGGAGCGCTTCGGCAAGGACCTGGAGGAGGACCGCTCCGCGCGCTTCAAGCGCGAGTTCCTCCCCAAGGTGCGCCCCTTCCCGCGCGTGAAGGAGCTGTTCCAGCTGCTGCGCAAGCGCGGCCGCAAGATTGCCCTGGCCTCCAGCGCCAAGGACGACGAGCTCAAGCGCTACGTGGAGCTGTGCGGCATCGACGGCCTGTTCGAGGCGAAGACGAACAAGGACGAGGTCGACAAGAGCAAGCCGCACCCGGACATCTTCGAGGCGGCGCTCGTGAAGCTGGGCAAGCCGGACCCCGCCACGGTGGTGATGGTGGGTGACACGCCCTACGACGCGCTGGCCGCGGGCAAGCTGCACCTGGCGTCCGTGGGTGTGCTGTGCGGCGGCTTCCGCGCGGAGGACCTGCGCACGGCCGGCTGCCGCACGCTGGTGAAGGACCCCGCGGAGCTGCTGCGCCGCCTGGAAGAAGACCCCGAAATCTGGCCCTGGGACGCGGCGTCGCGGGACACCTCCAAGGACGAGGAGTCGCGCTGAAGCCCGAGACAGGGTGAAGGCGTCCCCGGCGGCCACGGAAAAAGCGTGGCCACCGGTGGAGCCCCTCGGGACTATTTGCGCGAACCGCCCCGCTTCGCGCGTGAACGGGACGCCGTGCTCTTGCGAGCCGTCCCCCGGCGCGCGGTGCTCTTGCGGGCCGTGGAGCGCTTGCCGGCGGTGCCGGTGCGCGAGGTGGCCTTGCGGCCGGTGCTGGTGCGCCGGGCCCGGGTGGGCGCGGCCTTCTTGCGGCTGGAGGTGGCGCTCTTCTTCGCGGTGGCGGCGCGGCGCTTGCCCCCCACGCGTCCTGCCTTGCGCGCGTTCTTGCGAGCCGCGGGGCGCCGACGGGCCGCCTTCGCCTTGCTGCCAGAGCCGCCCTTCATCCCGCCACCGGTGAGCTTGTTCACGGTGGCGTACGCGCGGGCCTCCGCGGTCTTCTCACCGACGCCCTTGTCCTCGTAGCCCTTCTCGATGTGCGCGGCCATGCGCTTCTGCTTCGCCGAGTACTTGTCCTTGCTTCCTCGTGCCATTCAAACCCTCCTGGAGAACGTCCCGGCGCGGGTCCGAGGCACGGAGTCCGCGTCGCCTGGAAGGTGAACACGTCTACCCAGGGAGGGAACCCGCCAGCCCCCTACCCATGTCCACCCGCGGAAGCTCTCCGAGAGTCGCGGTGGGGAATGGACAGAGCCCCTGCCCTTTCCGCATGGGTCCCGCTGGTGCCGGAAGACGGTCGTGCGCAGCTTGGAGGCGCTGCATTCAAAGCCGAGGTTTCCCCTGGAACCCGCACTCAACGCGCCTCCGCGCCTTCGTCACCTGGACGAGGGGCCCGCGGTCCTGGTGGTGAATACGCGCTCGCGCTCGGGGCGTGACGCCTTCGAGACCGCCCGCGCGCTGCTGGCCGAACACGGCATCCCGCTCAAGGCCGCGCACGCACTGACGCGGCCCAAGCGCCTGCGCAAGGTGGTGGAGGAGGCCATCGCCCAGGGGGCCCGCCGAATCCTCGTGGGAGGAGGCGACGGCACCATCAGCTGCGCGGCGCAGGCCCTGATGGGGCGCGACGTGACGCTGGGCGTGGTGCCGCTGGGCACCGGCAACGACTTCGCCCGCTCGCTGGGCATCCCGGACACGCTGGAGGCCGCGTGTGACGTCATCGCCGGTGGCTACACGGCGCGCGTGGACGTGGGGCTCATCAACGGGCGGCCCTTCCTCAACGCCGCCAGCCTGGGGCTCACCACCGCCATCGCGAAGCGGCTCACGCAGGAGTTGAAGCAGCGCGCCGGCAAGCTGGCCTATCCCATGGCCGCCGCCGCGGAGATGCGCACGCTGCAGCCCTTCCACGTCCGGCTCCAGGCGGATGGCCGGACGCTGGAGGTGGACGCGCTCCAACTGGTGGTGGGCAACGGCCGCTACCACGGCGCGGGCAACATGGTGGCGCCGGACGCGACGCTGGACGACCGCCGCTTCCACGTCTACGCCATCACCGCGCCCTCCATGGCGGAAGGCGGGGAGCGCACGGGGCTGGGCCACCTGCAGGACGTGGCCACGCTGGCGCGCGTGGCGCTGGGCATGAGGAGCGGCGGGCACCTGGAGCACGAGTCCGTCGTGCACCTGCACACCTCGCGGCTCGTCGTGGAGACGGAGCCGCCCATGGAGGTGAACGCGGACGGAGAGAACGTGGGCATGACGCCCATGCGCTTCGAGGTCGCCCCCGCGGCGCTGCGCGTCTACGCGCCCGCGCCGCAGTAGGGGCTTCGCGCTACACCTTCTCCAGCACGCTGGAGAGTACCTGGGCGGTGAAGTTCACCAGGGGAATCACGCGCCGGTAGTCCATGCGCGTGGGCCCGATGACGCCGACAGTGCCCAGCACCGCCTCCGCCGTGCCGTAGGGGCTGGCGATGACGGTGACGTCGCCGGCGGCGGAGAACTCGCTCTCCGCGCCGATGAAGACGTGCATCTCCTTGGTGCGCTGCACGCGGTCCAGCAGGTGCAGCAGCTTGTGCTTCTCATCCAGGGCGCGGAACAGCGCGCGGATGCGCTCCACGTCCGCGAACTCCGGCTGCTCCAGGAAGGAGCCGGTGCCCTCGATGAGCACGCGCTCCGGCGTCTGCAGGTCGGTGGCGGCGGCGCCCAGCTTGAGGGCCTTGGCGGTGAGCGCGTTGTAGAGGGCCTGCTCCTGGTCCATCTCCGCGCGGATGCGCTCGCGCGCCTCTTCCAGGGGCACCTGGTGCAGCAGTTCGGAGAGGTAGTTGCTGGCCTTGATGAGCTCGTCGGACGTCACCGGGAAGTCCACGGTGAGGGCCTTGTTGTGCACCTGGCCGTTCTGGCCCACGAGCACGGCGAGCACGCGGTTCTCGCGCAGGCGCAGGAACTCGATGCGTTGGAACACGGCGGCGTCGACGCGGGGGGTGAGCACGACGCCCGCGTGGCGCGTGAGCGAGTGCAGCACGCGGCTGGCTTCCGACAGCACCTCGTCCAGGCTGGACTCGTGGACGAGCCCGGCGTGGATGAGCTCGCGGTCGCGGGGGGCGGGGTCGCGCAGCTTCACCAGGGTGTCCACGTAGAAGCGGTAGCCCCGGTCGGTGGGCACGCGGCCGGCGGACGTGTGGGGCTTCTCCAGGAAGCCCAGGGCCTCCAGGTCGGCGAGCACGTTGCGCATGGTCGCGGAAGACACTTCGAACTCGCCTCTGCGAGTCAGCTGCTGGCTGCCGACCGGGCCGCCGGTGGTGATGTACTCCTGCACCACGGCTCGGAGGACTTCCTTTTCGCGCTCACCCAATTCGTCGGGCATTCCCGCTCACGCTCCGGTGGCTGTCGACCCGACCTCCGGGTCTTCATGCCTCCTGTAGAATTCTAAAAGGGACGCCCGAGGCATTCAATTGGGAGGGCCTCTCTGGCAGGCAGGCGGGGCGCTGGTCCGCCGGCCTGCGTGGCACGGGTACGGCAAAGCGCACATCGCACGGGAGGGAGGTGGGGGTTAGAAGGCCGCCGCCGTGACGACCGCGACCGTGACCCCCGACGTAGCCGAGCCCGCGCCCCACCGGGGTCGCCTGCTGTTCAGCCTTTTCGCGCTCTACGTCATCTGGGGGTCCACCTACCTGGCGATGCGGTTCGCGCTGACGGGTTTTCCGCCGTTCCGGATGGCGGGGATGCGCTTCCTCCTGGCGGGTGGGGTGTTGTTCGCGGGGTTGCGGC